>JASLIE010000120.1 GCA_030152985.1 Bacillaceae bacterium | reverse complement strand
CTTAATTCCAATGGCCCGGATTCAGTATGTGAATACAAAGCAAGGCCCGATCTTGAAAAAATATGATTTATCAAGTGTGACCATTACAACAGCAGCAACGCAACATGAAATTCCAGCCTTGAAAACAGAAGAGGCTATGGTTTTGCGCGATCATATCTCAACACTTGCGAAAGTAGATGTTGAAGATGTCTGATGTGATGAAACAGCGCCTACATCCTCTTGCTATTGTATTCATGATTTTCTCAACGATTAAAGAGATTATCTTCACACTTGGAATTGGATTTATTTTTATTTTTAATGTGTTCGATGTAATCTATTCATTGATCTTTATTGGATTAATGTTTACCTTTGTCTGTATCATAAGTATCTTGAAGTGGCTTCAATTTACCTATTGGATTGAAGCTGATGAACTAAAAATTGAGTATGGTATTTTTGTCAAAAAAAATAATTATATTCCAGCTAATCGGATTCATAAAATTGATTTAAGCGCATCAATCTTGCATCGTATCTTTAAACTTGTTCATGTAGAAATAGATACAGCAGGCAGTGATGATAAAAAAGAAGCCTCATTACTTGCTGTAAGACGTGATGAAGGTCTTCGAATTAGACGTCAACTGAGAAAGAAGCAAATTAAACGACCGCTTGAAGACCGGACAGTCTATCAGAGGGAATCAGTTTCTTTGGGGCGTTTATTTTTAGCTGGCTCGACTTCAGGAAGTATTGGGGTTATTTTAGTGACCTTAATGGTGACTTTTTCACAATTTGAAGAGTTTATTCCTGAACAAATCATTAAAGATGTCTTTTATTTTTTAAAAGAAGCAAATCTTGCGCTGATTATCCTAATAAGTGTGGTCATTGCTTTTATGCTTTGGCTAATTGGGATTGCAACGACGATGATTAAGTATGGCCATTTTCAGATTGATGAAACAGAAGATGGGCTGCACATTCGGCGTGGTCTACTTGAAATTAAACAACATACACTCAGTTATGACCGCATTCAAGCGATAGGAATTGAGGCAAATCCAGTTCGGGAGCTCTTAGGTTACGTACGTATTTATGCGGTTGTAGCAGGTGCTTCTTTAGAGGATAGGGAATCTTATTCCGTTTTACATCCCTTAATTAAAAAGTCTGAAGTGACTGCTTTTTTAGAAGCTTTTATTCCGACTTACTGTGTGATGCCTACTCGGAAAGTTAGTTTACCAAGGTCGGCCTTAATTTTTTATCTGTTTAGAAGCTTAATTATTCCAGTTATTTTATTTGTTTTTGCTTATGTTTATTTTGAAAGTGCCTTGATTATTTTTCTCATCCTGCTTATCCTGAGTGTCTTGCTAGCTTATTTCAGGTATAAGGATGCCTACTATGCTTACGATGATCAACATTTTGTGTTTGAAAGTCGGACTTTAAATAAAAGACAGATTCATTTTTTGAAAACACGTCTACAATGCATCGAGGTTAAACAAAATAAACTTCAAAAACAAGCACATCTTGTTACAGTTAAGCTGTCCTTACTTGGTACTTTTGGACTTGGAACACACTTTTATCTCAAACATTATGATGAAGAAGAAGTACTCCATTTAGCAAACTGGTTTAGACAAAAAAAGACCGATGAGAAATAATTCTCATCGGTCTTTTATTTTTCAATCACAACTTGAACGACTGAGCAAAGTCCATTATGTCTCGGGCCTTCAAAACGTTCAGCTTCACCAAAATAAAAGTGTTTGACATCATATGATTTGATGAGCTCTAAAATAAGTTTAGGCTCATATAAAAAATCAATGTGACCAGGTCCACCTGTTTGGTAGGTTAATTGATCAGTTGAGTAAAGTTCAAAAATAACTTTACCGCCTTTTTTAACAGATTGGATGGCATTTTCAATAAATTTCTTTTGGTCATCCTTATGGACATGCCCGAAAACTAAAATAGCTGCATCGTATGCTTCTTTAGGAAGTTTCTCCTTCACTAAATCTTGCTCAACTGTTTGAATGGTGACCTTGTTTTTTTCAGCCAACTGCTTTGATTTTTTGAGTCCAACATCTGAAATGTCGTAAGCTGTGACATGGTGACCAAGTTTTGCTAAATAAACAGCATTCCTACCTTCTCCTTCAGCTAGGCAGGCTACTTTTGAGTTTTCTTTAATTTCATTTGCTTGTGCTTTAATAAAAACATTCGGCTCAACCCCGTAAACATAGTTTTCATCAGAAAATGATTTATTCCAAGTTTCTTTTGGCATTTTATTCCCTCCGAAAATTACTTTTTTGCCTTTTTAATAAGGCTTGTCTTAAATCTTGAGCTTGTTTTTTTCGGTCGCTTGTTGCCTGCTTGTTACATGTAAGCTCAAGTGTCCCCTGAATAATCTTAAAGTCAATCAGATCACCTGTTTTACACCCAGGCAAGCGTTCTTTATTGAAGTGAAGCTCTAGACCTTCTGATTCAATTAAGATAATTGCAAGCTCAGCTTCGTAACGATCTATGATCCCTCTCATTTAGTATCACCTACACATGCGCGCTCTTCTTTAATGATATCATCTAAACGTCCTTTTCCAATCCCTTTTATTTTCTTTAATTGATTGAGAGATTGATAAGGGCGGTTGCGGATGATTTCTTCTGCACGTTCTGGTCCGATATGTGAAATTTCAGTGAGCGCTTCTTTTGTTGCCGTATTTAAATCGATGCAGTCACTTGTTTTGTCTTCCTCATCGATTTGACTTAATTTCTTTTCAGTTACTTCAACAGAAAGGGCATGTCCGTCTGTTTTGATTAGAATTGTCCCATCTGTAGCTGTTCCGTATGTTTGAATCTGACGTTCTTTGAGTAAATCAAGGGTTTCTTTGTGTGGATGACCGTATTTATTATTTAAACCTGCGCTGTAAATAGCAATTTCAGGCTTAACGCTGTCTAAAAAGAGTGGGTCAGTTGATGTATTTGATCCATGATGACCGAGTTGCAAGACATCAATGTCTAAATCTTTAAACCGCTTTAAGATTAATCGCTCCTCAAGCTTATAAGCATCACCTGTAAAGCCGAAGGAAACATCTTTATACTCAAGTAAAATAGAAAGCGAGTCCTTATTTAAATCACCATTTAATACTTTGGGGTGAAGCACGGTCAGTGTAACAGGACCAATATCAAAAACTTCACCTGCCCGAGGTTCGAGATAAGCGATTTCTTTTGCTAGGATTTTTTCCATCGCAGATAAATAGTTTTGTGTGCTTGCGCTACTGCCATTCATCCAAACTTCCTTGACTGTAAATAAGTCACGAATTTCACTTAATTGGCCGATATGATCAGCGTGTGGGTGACTGATGATGACTAAATCCAATTCTTTAATACCAGCTGACTTAAGGTATTCAATCACATCTTTTCGTTTCCAATCCCCTGTATCGTATAAAATATTATAGAGTTTATTTTCATGTTCAAATTGAAATAAGCTTGCGTCTGCTTGATTTGCATCAATATAATGAACAAGTAAGTGTGCTTGATCAACTGACTCGCTTGCTTTTAGATCGACTTCTATACTTGTGTCATCTGCTTTTGTTGGTGTTTGAATAAATTCATCAAGTTCATCACAGCCCGTTAAAAATAAGCTGACTAATAAAAAAAGACTAAGTATATAGGAACGTTTCATAAAAAACCTACTTTCTAACAATCGTATCATTAAGACTATCAGAACTGGGCTGGAATTGCTAATAAAGGCTTTTTCATTTATAGTTTCTTTCAAGAATCTTATTTTTAAATGTATAAAGTTATTTTATATACTGGATATTAAGTGTTTTTTTAAATTATAGCTTATGTTTTATTTTTTTATCTGCCTTATACTTTGTCTTAAAGAGGTGAGGCTTATGTATTTTTCGGTCCCAATCAAGGCGTTTTTTATTTTGTTTATCTTATTTTTATCAAGTTTGCTCTTGTTTTCATTTCAGTCGCCTGACTACTTTATCAGTCAGTCTCCCTTAGGGCAGTTAGGCAAATTGTATGCTGATGATACTTTCGTTTATGGCAGAGTAGACCGGATTGTTGATGAAGAGTGGCTTGTGATTTTACTCGAAGATGAAGATGAGGAAGTTATTTTAAGAAAGGAAAGTCAACTTAGGGTCAGTGAGCAGGATCTACTTATTTTAATAAAAGATTCATTTGATTATCAAGTCTTTAAAGTAGCAGCGTCTGAAAAAGAGAAAAAGTCACTAAAATCTATTTCTTTTTTTAAGAAAAAAGATTAAACTAGTAGAAGTAAATTTAGCTAAGGAGATGAGTCGATGTCGCAAGTTAACAAGCTAAGTACACAAGCTGTGTCAAAAAGCTTTTTTCAATATTTAATACCGACCTTAATCGGTATGTCGCTGATGTCTGTTAATATTGTAGTTGATGGTATTTTTGTTGGACATGGTGTTGGGTCGGTTGCACTTGCGGGGGTGAATGTGGCCGTTCCTGTTTTTTCGATTATTTTATCGATTGCGCTCTTAATTGGTGTTGGGGGTGGAGCAGTCTATTCAATGACAATCGGGCGGGGTGAGCTTGAGCATGCTAAAAGGATATTTACGACCTCATTTGTCATCTTAACGCTTGTTACCTCAGTGGTAGCGATCGTGAGCTATTTGTTTAAAGAAAATCTCGCTTATTTTTTTGGTGCTAATGATGAGACTCTACCTTATGTATTAGAGTATATGAAGGTTTTACTTATTTTTAGTTTATTTGTTGCTTGGGAGTCTGCCTTAAGTATATTTGTTCGAAATGATGGCAACCCTAACCTTGCTATGGTCGGTTTAATCGTGACTTCGATTTTAAATATCGGTTTGAATTATTATATGGTATTTATTTTAAAATTAGGTGTAACGGGTGCAGCGCTTGCAACTGTAATTGCAACGATCGCTGGTTTACTCGTTTTAATGACTCACTTTTTAAATAAAAAGGGACATTTAAAGTTTGTTAAAATTAAGTATGAATTTAAGGATATTTCACGAATTGCTTCGATTGGTTTTCCGAGTTTTGTCTCGGAGATGGGAATGGGTGTTTTTGTCATCGGTTATAATATTGCCATTGCCCATTATGCAGGAACAAATGGGCTGGCTGCATTTTCTGTCATTAACTATCTACATACCTTTATGTTCCTCGTCTTTATTGGGATTGGATCATCAATCCAGCCTATGATTAGTTACTATTACGGGGCACAGCTCTTTAATCACATTAAAGAAACCATTAAAATCGCTGAAAAAACAGCAGTCGGCTTAGGTGCTCTTTTCTTAGTGATTGGATTTTTCGGTGCTGATTTATTTGTTTCTATGTTTGGTGTGACATCAGAAGCAATTACAGAGCTTGCTGTCACAGGTATTCGTTTATTCTTTATTGGTTATTTATTCATGGGAATTAACTTTATTTATTTGACCTATTTCCAGGCAATTGGGTATGTGAAGCCGTCTCTTTGGATAACTTTGTTTAGAGGGTTTATACTATTAATAATCATGCTACTTGTTCTGCCACGTTTATTTGGTATAAACGGAGTTTGGTTAGCCTTACCTGTTGCAGAAGCAGTCATGGCCTTTGTGCTTATCTTCTTTGCTAGACAACATGTTTTAGGTGAGGTGAGACCTCGGAATAAGCGCAGATTAAAATGAAAAAGGACTGATTTTGATGACGATTGAAATTGTAACGACATCTGAATCGCTCGAACAAGCAGAAGCTTTGCTAAATGCAGGAGCGGATACGTTATACGTAGGAAAGGATGAATACGGTTTACGCTTACCCTATTCATTTTCAAATGATGAATTAAGCGAACTTGTTAAACTAGTACACGAACGAGGTAAAAAAGTAACAGTTGCGGTCAATGCCTTGATGCATAATGATCATATTAATGGTATTAAGGAGTATTTAAAATTTCTAGAAGCACTTAAAGTTGACCAAATTACAGTAGGTGACCCGGGTGTTGTACAGGTCATGCGAAATGAAGGAATTAAGTTAGACTTTATTTATGACGCACAAACTCTAGTGACTAATGCAAGACAGATTAACTTTTGGGCTAAAAGAGGAGCAAGTGGTGCAGTTTTAGCACGTGAGCTTACTCAGGTTGAACTTAAGGCTATTGCTGAAAAAACCGATGTCCCACTTGAAATCTTAGTTTATGGTGCGACCTGTATTCACCAGTCACTGAGACCGCTTGTTGAAAACTACTTTAATTTCACAAATCAAGAGGAAGATATGTCTAAGGAACGCGGACTCTTTTTATCTGAACCTAAAAGAAAAGAAACTCAGTATTCTGTCTATGAAGACCGAAATGGTACCCATGTCTTTGCAACAGATGATATTAATTTAATGCCACATATTAAGGATTTATATGCAGATGGTTTAACTAGATGGAAACTTGATGGGATTTTTACACCAGGCCATGCTTTGGTTGAAATAACTAAATTATTTAAAGAAGCAAAGGATGCGCTTTTAGCAGATCGCTGTACAGATGAGTTGGTTGAAGAGCTCAACCAGGCCTTATTAAGCCATCATCCACAAAAAAGAACACTAAATGAAGGATTCTTTTTAATGGATCCAGACGATGTTAAATAGGAAGGGATAATGATGAGTAAAAGTTTAAAAAGACCAGAAGTTCTTGCACCAGCAGGAACCTTAGAGAAATTAAAAACAGCCATTCATTACGGAGCAGATGCAGTTTATATTGGCGGCAATGCTTATGGTTTAAGAAGTCGAGCAGGTAATTTCACATTTGATGAAATGCGTGAAGGGGTGGAGTTTGCAAAAGAACATGATGCAAAAGTATATGTTGCAGCAAATATGGTCACGCATGAAGAAGATGAGATCGGAGCAGGAGACTTCTTTAGAACATTAAGAGATATAGGGATTGACGCTGTGATCGTATCAGATCCAGCTTTAATCGAAATTTGTATTATGGAAGCACCAGGCCTACCTGTTCATCTATCAACACAAGCTTCTGCAACTAACTATGAAACACTTAACTTCTGGCATGAAGAAGGTTTAGAGCGGGTTGTTCTAGCACGTGAAGTTAGTATGGCTGAAATTAAAGAGATGCGTGAAAAAACAGATGTCGAGATCGAAGCATTCATTCACGGGGCGATGTGTATTTCCTATTCTGGACGTTGCACGCTTTCAAACCATATGTCAGCACGTGATGCAAACCGTGGTGGTTGCTCACAGTCATGTCGTTGGAAGTTTGATTTATTTGAAATGGAAGATGATGGTGAACGTACTTCACTGCTTGATGATTTAACAGAAGAGGATTTTTCAATGAGTGCGGTTGATATGTCAATGATTCATCATATACCAGACCTTGTCGAAAATGGCGTTGACAGTTTAAAAATTGAGGGCCGGATGAAGTCGATTCATTACGTTTCAACTGTAGCTAATGTCTATAGCCGAGCAATTGATGATTATATGAAAGATCCAGAGAATTATGAATTAAATCCAGCCTTAGTTGATGAACTTTGGAAGGTTGCGCAACGTGAATTAGCAACAGGCTTTTACTATGG
>JASLIE010000119.1 GCA_030152985.1 Bacillaceae bacterium | reverse complement strand
GGTAAACAGTATCATAGCTTATCCCTTCATAAATATCTTGCATATGAAGGTGTAAATCTTTGGCACTTTTATATCCGTTTGTGTTAGCAAAGAACTTGAGAATCTCTTGGCGCCTTTCAGTTAATTTATGTCCCTTTTTTTGTAAGGTGATTTTAGCTTCCTTCATAATTACTCCTCGCTTTCATAAGTTTTTTAAGTTTATTAAAACTTAAAGTAACAATTAAAATGAAAAGAGCAACAAGTACAATCGTTCCACCAGGTGGGATGTTTAAGTAATAACCACTAATAAGTCCTGTAATAACAGAAAGTTCAGCAAAAATAATCGATGTAAAAATCAGTTGTTTAAAACTAGAAACTAGGCGCATTGCTGCTGCAACAGGTAAGGTCATGAGAGCTGAGACAAGTAAGACACCAACAATTCGGATTGAAACAGCAATGACTAAAGCAGTAAGGACAATAAATAAAAAGTGAATTAACTTAGCGTTAATACCGGAAACAATAGCATGTTCTTCATCAAAAGATAAGGTTAAAAGTTCCTTGTAAAAAAAAGTAACGGCTAGCAGAATGAAAACTGTAATCGCAATGACTGTATAAAAATCAGTTTGACTCACAGCTGAAACAGAACCAAATAAATAATTAATTAGATTTGTATTGAATCCATTTGCTAGGGAGATAAAAATCACACTCAAGCCAACTCCAGCACTTAAGATAATCGGAATGCCAAGTTCTTGATAGGCACTATAAACTGAGCGAAGCTTTTCGATTAAAATTGCTCCAACAACAGAAAAGCCCATCCCTGAGTATAGCGGACTCAAAGTAAATGATATAAATTGTTTTTCCATAAAGAGTCCAAAAGCAATCCCGGCCAGGGTGACGTGTGAGAGTGCATCTGCTAAAAGAGATAAACGCCGCACAACAATAAAGGTTCCAAGAAGCGGGGCAATCACACCGATTAAGATGCCGGTAAAGAATGTGTAGCGTAAAAAGTCGAATTCTAAAATATCATTTAACATGCGTATCCTCCATTAGTCATGATCATGAACAACAACTTGAACGGGATGTCCATAAATTGCTGATAAGTCTTCTGTGCTTAAAGCTGAGTACTCAGCTTGATTTCCGTGAAAGTGAAGCGATTGATTTAAACATGCAATCTTTGTCGCGTAATTCGTCATGACACCCGTATCGTGTGTAACTAATAAGAGGGTGATTTTATTTTTCTTATTTAAATCGTTTAAAAGTTCATAAAAACGTTCGACATTTTTAAAGTCGATCCCGACAGTCGGCTCGTCTAAAATCAAAAGTTCAGGTTGGCTGACAAGTGCGCGAGCAATAAAAACACGCTGTTGTTGTCCACCTGATAAATCACCAATATTACGATGAGCAAACTCAAGCATGCCGACTTGTTCAATCGCTTGATATACCTTTTCTTTAGCTTGCTTATTTAAAAACTTAAATAAGCCGAGTTTTGCAGTCAGTCCCATTGAAACAACTTCAAAAACAGTCGCCGGAAAGCCTTTATTAAATGTATTTGCTTTTTGTGAAACAAAGCCGATCCGGTTCCAGTCTTTAAATGCTTCAATCTGGGTATCGTGTAAGAAAACTTTCCCACTATCAGGCTTTAGTAAGCCTAAAATAATTTTGATGATAGTCGTTTTACCACCGCCATTTGGTCCTACAAGTCCAACAAATTCACCACGTTTAATTTCAAAATTAACATGAGTCAAGACCTGTTTACTTCCGTAAGAAAAATTAACAGCTTCTAAGCGAATAATCGATTCGTTCAAGGAATCAGTCCTCCTTTAGTTTGTTGCTTCATCTAATACAATTAAATTACTTTCCATTAAAGATAAATAATCAGAATCATTTTTAATATCTTCTTCTGTTAAGACTTCTAAATTATGCAAGACAAGCTTTTCAGCATTTAAATGCTTTTGCACAATTTCGGCCGTTTTATTATCAGAAAACTGATCATAAATAAGATACTTAATATTTTCTTTCTCAGCTTGGCGTGTAATGTTTGCTAATTCCTTTTGTGAAGGTTCATCATGTGTTGTCAGTCCACTGATTGAGAGTTGTTTAATTCCATAATTTCGCTCAATATAACCGTAAGCCGCATGTGTAACAAGAATGACCGGATTATCTTTTTTTGTTAATGTATCTGCATAATCCTCATTCAGTTTTTCTAAATCCGCTTTGTATGAAGCGAAGTTTGAGTTGAATTCTGCCTCATCTTCAGGTGATAGTTTAATCATTTCATCTTTTATCATTTGCCCCATTTCAACCATTAAAAGAGGGTCAAGCCATATATGTGGATCAATCTGACCATGATCATGATCATCCTCATCTTCATGATGTTCATGCTGCTCATGTGCCTCATCTTCTTCAGCTTCTGTTAAGCTATAAAATAAGTCTTTGTTTTTTCCAATCTCTAGCATTAAAACATCTTGAGAAGCGAGAGCGTCTGCTACTGTATCGGCAAAACCTTCCATATTTGCCCCAAGATAGATAAATAAATCCCCTTGAGAAAGTTCAGTGATTTCTTTTGATGTTGGTTCATAGGAGTGTGCATCAACACCAGGGGGGTAAACAGTTTCAACTTGTGCTAGCTCGCCCCCAATTCTTTCAGCAGCATATTGGATTGGATAAAGGCTTGTATAAATAAGTAGTGAATCGGACTGTGTTTCATTTGTTGTGTCATTTGAACAGCTGACAAGCAGTGTCAGCAATAAAAGTACAAAGATTCGGTGTAGGTTTTTCAAAAGTCATCATCCTCATTTTTATGTAATAGTTAGAAGTATATCGTAATGATTACGATTTGTAAATAGGAATGATTACGATTTCTAAAAATAACTTGTATACCTGTGGGGGGTAGTGGTATATTATGTGTGAGGTGATTGAATGACGAAAAAGAAAATGCCTACACCCCGCAGTGAAGATGAAAAAAAGCAATTAATTAATCGGCTGAAACGTGTTGAGGGCCAAGTAAGAGGCATTCAGAAAATGATAGAAGATGATCGATATTGTATTGATGTTTTGATTCAAATCAATGCAATCAATGCAGCGCTCAAACAGGTAGGTATTAATTTACTTGAACATCATACCTCTCACTGTGTGCTTGAGGCGATTGATTCAGGGGACGGTGAGCATGCAGTGACTGAGCTTGTTGATGTAATTAAACAATTTTCCAAATAAGGGATGATAAAATGACTAAAAAGAAAAGCTCATTTCAAATAGAAGGCATGACATGTGCAGCGTGCTCAACACGTGTAGAACGTACTTTAAATAACTTAGAAGGTGTGAAAGCAGAGGTTAATTTAGCAACAGAAACGGCCTCAGTTGCTTTTGATTCTGATAAGTTTACACGCGAAGATTTTATTCAAAAGATTGATGAAATTGGTTACGGTATCAAGCAAGAGATTGTCACATTTCAAATAAATGGTATGACAAGCGGAACCTGTGCAAATCGGATTGAACAAGGTTTAAAAGAAGTGAATGGCTTAATTTCAGCGCGAGTTAATCAAGCAACTGAACTTGCTCAAATTACTTATTATCCCGATTTTATAACTGAAAAGGAAGTCATAGAGAAAATAAAAGAAATTGGATATGAAGCTGAAAAAAGAAAAGATAAACCAGGTTCAAAAGAGCGAGCTCAAAAAAACATGGAAAAAAAGTTGATTATTTCAGCCCTCTTAAGTTTCCCGCTATTATTAACAATGCTCGATCATCTATTTGGTGTGCCTTTGCCGGCCATTTTAATGAATCCTTGGTTTCAGTTTGCACTAGCAAGTCCGGTTCAATTTATTATTGGTGCCCAGTTTTATAAAAGTGCCTATAAGACATTAAAGTCAAAGTCTGCAAATATGGATGTTTTAGTTGCGCTCGGAACAAGTGCAGCATATTTTTACAGTGTCTATGAAGCGATTAAAGCAAGTGGAACGGACTATGTCCCTCACCTTTACTTTGAAACAAGCGCAGTTTTAATTACTTTGATTTTATTTGGTAAGTATTTAGAAGCGCGTGCTAAAGGTAGGACAACGACTGCGATTACTAAATTACTGGCATTACAGGAAAAAGAAGCTCGTGTCATCAAGCATGATCAAGAGCTCTATGTGCCTGTTGATGAATTAAAAATAGGTGATCTCACCCTCATTAAACCCGGCGAAAAGATCCCCTTAGATGGCATCATTGTCGAAGGAGAATCAACACTGGATGAATCTATGTTAACGGGTGAATCCATGCCGGTTACAAAGCGAAAGGGTGAACAGGTTGTTGGTTCAACAGTGAATTTAAACGGAACATTGACCGTTAAAGTGAATCGAAAGCAATCGGATTCAGCACTGGCTCAAATTGTTAAAGCGGTTGAAGAAGCCCAAGGGAATAAGGCACCTATTCAGCGCCTGGCAGATTTAATCGCGAGTTACTTTGTACCTATTGTGCTTCTTATTGCTTTAATTACTTTTCTCGTCTGGCTAAGTCTTGTCGGAGTAGATGATATTCACTTAGCACTTAAGGCAAGTATTGCTGTTCTTGTGATCGCTTGTCCCTGTGCTTTAGGTTTAGCGACACCCACATCAATTATGGTTGGAACGGGACGTGCAGCAGAGCGTGGTATTTTATTTAAGGGCGGCGAACATTTAGAGCGTACACATAAAATAGACACGCTTGTATTTGATAAAACAGGTACTTTAACAAAAGGAAGTCCAAAAGTGACTCACTATACCGGAAGTAAAGAGACACTCGCTCGGCTGAGGGCATGTGAGGCGAAATCTGAACACCCTCTTGCTAAGAGCATTGTAAAGTATGCAGATGAAGACAAGCTAGAAAAAAAAGAAGTCACGACTTTCATGGCACTTTCAGGCCGTGGTATCTATGCAGAGGTTGATGGTGTGGAAATCTATGTCGGAAATCAAAGGTTGATGGATGATGAAGGCATAGATACGAGTCGTTTTGAGTCTGAATTCACGCTTTATGCAAATAAAGGTTCTACAGTTATGTATATTGCAGAAGACAATGAGTTGACCGGTCTGATTGCAGCAGCAGATACAATTAAAGATGAAGCTTATGAAGCAGTAAAATCTTTAAAAGCTGACGGAAAGCAAGTCATTATGTTAACAGGGGACCATGAGCGTGTCGCTCAAGCAATTGCAAAAGAGTTAGGCATAGCTGAGGTCATTGCCAATGTGTTACCAACAGATAAGTCTGAGAAAATTAGTGAATTGAAGTCAGATGGAAGAGTTGTTTGCATGGTTGGAGACGGAATCAATGATGCACCTGCACTTGCTACAGCAGATGTAGGAATAGCAATCGGAACAGGAACTGAAATTGCAATTGAAGCAGCAGATATTACGATTTTACGGGGTGATTTGACCTTAATTCAAGAAGCAATTAAACTGAGTGAAGCAACCATTAAAAATATTAAACAAAATTTATTCTGGGCATTTGCTTATAACACGGTCGGGATTCCGATTGCAGCAGCCGGTTTACTTGCTCCATGGATCGCAGGAGCAGCGATGGCGTTTAGTTCTGTCAGTGTTGTCTTAAATGCTTTAAGATTAAAAAAAGTTAAATTATAAGGAGTGTTGAGATGTTAAAGAAAATTGATGTAGAAGGAATGACCTGTGAACATTGTGAAAAAGCGGTTCATGATGCACTTGTAGGTCAAGTAGGTGTCGATCAGGTTGAGGTAAGTTTAGAAGAAGCACAGGTTATCGTTAAATTTAAAGAAGATAAAATCTCACTTGAGACATTAAAAAATAAAATTAAAGAAGCGGGTTATGAGCCGATTTAAATCTATTTAAGACTTTAGTCGTTTAGTGACTAAGGTCTTTTTATTTTAGATTATTTAGTCAAGAAACATACAATTCAGTAATGAAAACCTGC
>JASLIE010000111.1 GCA_030152985.1 Bacillaceae bacterium | reverse complement strand
TTTTCTTCTGGTAGATCTGCTACGACCGCTTCAGTTGTTAAGAAAAGTGCTGCAACTGATGCTGCGTGCTGTAGTGCTGAGCGTGTTACTTTTGTTGGGTCTACAATTCCTGCTTCAACCATGTTTACCCACTCGCCATTTGCAGCGTCAAAGCCGATTCCTGGCTCTTCACCTTTCAAGCGTTCAACAATGATTGAACCTTCTAAGCCGGCGTTTTCAGCGATTTGACGTACAGGTTCTTCAAGTGAACGAAGAACGATGTTTGCACCTGTTGCCTCGTCACCTTCAAGTTCAAGTGCTGCAACTTTATCATAAACATTAATTAAAGCTGTTCCACCACCTGAAACAATTCCTTCTTCAACTGCTGCACGTGTTGAGTTAAGTGCGTCTTCTAAACGAAGCTTACGCTCTTTCAGTTCTGTTTCTGTTGCTGCTCCGACTTTAACGACTGCAACTCCACCTGCAAGTTTAGCTAAGCGTTCTTGTAATTTTTCCTTATCGAAATCAGATGTTGACTCTTCTGCTGCTGCACGGATTTGGTTAACACGTGCCTTAATTGCATCCGAATCACCCGCACCTTCTACAATTGTTGTGTTTTCTTTTGAAACGACAACTTTTGCTGCTGTTCCAAGTTGTGAGAGTTGTGTTTCTTTTAGGTCCAGTCCGAGTTCTTCAGTGATGACCTCACCACCTGTTAAAATCGCAATATCTTCTAGCATTTCCTTACGACGGTCACCAAAGCCAGGTGCTTTAACAGCCACTGCATTAAATGTTCCGCGTAGCTTGTTTACAACTAAGGTTGCTAATGCTTCGCCTTCGACATCTTCTGCGATAATTAAAATCGGACGACTTTCTTGAACGACCTGCTCTAAAACAGGTAAGACTTCTTGAATGTTTGTGATCTTCTTATCTGTAATTAAGATATATGGATTTTCAAATACGGCTTCCATCTTCTCCTGGTCTGTGACCATATAAGGTGAAGCATAACCACGGTCAAACTGCATTCCTTCAACTACTTCAAGCTCTGTTGAGAAACCTGTTGACTCTTCGACAGTGATCACGCCGTCATTTCCGACACGTTCCATTGCTTCAGCGATTAGCTGACCGACTTCTTCATCACCTGATGAGATAGCTGCAACTTGTGCAATTGATTCTTTATCTTCGACTGTTTGTGAGACTGCTTGTAGTCCGTCAACCGCTTCTACAACTGCCTTTTCAATTCCACGGCGGATTCCCACAGGGTTTGCACCTGCTGTGACGTTTTTAAGTCCTTCACGAATCATTGCTTGCGCTAGGACGGTTGCTGTTGTCGTTCCGTCTCCTGCAATATCATTTGTTTTTGAAGCGACTTCTGAAACAAGCTGGGCACCCATGTTTTCAAAACGGTTCTCAAGTTCAATGTCTTTTGCAATTGTGACCCCATCATTTGTAATGAGTGGTGAGCCAAACTGCTTATCTAAAACAACATTACGTCCTTTTGGTCCAAGTGTTACTTTAACTGCATTTGCTAGTGTATCTACACCTTTTAATAAGGCGTGACGTGCGTCTTCACTAAATTTAATATCTTTAGCCATAAGTAAATTACCTCCTATTATAGTTTAAACTTATTATTCAACGATTGCTAAAATGTCATCTTCACGGAGAATTAAATATTCTTTACCTTCATACTTTACTTCAGTCCCTGCGAACTGTGAGTAAATAACACGGTCGCCTGTTTTAACTTCAAGTGGCAGACGCTCACCTGAAACAATCGCGCCTGTTCCGACAGCAACAACTTTACCTTCTTGTGGTTTTTCTTGTGCTGAGTCCGGTAAAACAATTCCGCTTGCTGTTGTTTCTTCTTGCTCGACAAGTTCGATGACTACACGATCACCTAATGGTCTTATCATGTTTAAAGCCTCCTTAATTCCCTTTTATATTATATTTTATTTAGCACTCACTTAGTTTGAGTGCTAACACTATGTCTCTATAATAAATAAGTTTTTAAAAAAATGCAAGTAAAATATCTCTGACTATCATTCAATAAACATCCTATGCTATCATTAGAGGTATCAAATCATAAAAAAATGAGGTAAAAATATGTTTCCACGAAATTATTGGTTAGTACTACTTACTTATGTGCTTGTTCAATTTTCAATTTTAATTATTTATCCGATTTTCACCAGTCTCTTTGGTCTCAGTCAGATTGATGCCATTGCTTACGGGCAAGTCACTGCTTTTTTTATCGGGACAATCATCGTCTATCTCTTGCTGCGTAAGAATATTTTAACCGAATTTAAAGAAAGCAAGATCAGTCTCAAATCAATTCTTAAATGGTCGGTTATCGGGATCATCCTTGCCTATCTCGCTCAAGTGACTGCTGCCTTAACTGAGACCTATGTTTTCGGTATTGAACCAGGATCTGAAAATACCCAGCAAATTATGGAGATGATTCAAGATGCGGCTGTCTTTTTAATTATTCCTGCTATCTTTGCACCGATACTAGAAGAATTAATTTTTAGAAAGATTATTTTTGGTAGCTTGTATAAAAAGATGAATTTCTTCTGGGCTGCCATTATTTCATCCTTTATTTTCGGTGTGATTCACATGGACTTAACCCACTTACTCGTTTACACGGCAATGGGCCTTGTTTTCGCATATTTATATGTCAAAACAAAAACCATTATCATTCCAATTATCGTTCATATGGGGATGAATACCTTTGTTGTCCTTGCTCAATTATTTGTTGATCCGGCAGAACTTGAAAAGCTTGAAAAACAAATGGGACTCATACTCCCATTCATTGGAGGCTAATTGATGGGAATTATTATTGTCTATCTCATTTTAGGGATTCTTTTTACAATCGCAGCTGGTTTAAACGGGCAAGTAAGTGGTTGGAACTTTTTAACCATTATTTATACTGTACTTGCAATCTTTGATTTCATTTTTGCAATCGAGCATTACAGAAGGCTAAAGCGACTTAAAAAACAGCATGAAGAAAAATAAAAAGACCTCAGGACGACGGATGTTCTGATGTCTTTTTTTATGACTCTTTTGAATAATTGCGCATAAAATAAATAAGTGACTGAAGCTCGATAGATAAATCAATGTGATGGATCCGCACGTCATCTGGTAAGCTGAGCCGGGCTGGTGTGAAGTTTAAAATCCCCTTAACTCCGAGCTCAACTAGACGGTTGGTCACATCCTGTGCTTCTGACTGCGGGAGGGTTAAAATAGCGACTTCAATATCACCAAATTCTTTTTCTAAATCATCTATGTGATAGATAGGCACGCCGCCGACCTGGCGACTTGATTTGCCTTTAGAGCGGTCAAAAGCCTTCACAATCTTGGTATTGTTATTGCGCATGAAATTGTAATTTAAAAAGGCGGTTCCTAAGTTACCAACTCCAATCAAAGCAACCTCTGTTAGTTCATCTTGATCAAGTGTTTCTTTAAAAAAGGCAAGCAAATACTCAACATTATACCCATATCCCTTCTTACCGAGTGCACCCAAGTAAGAGAAATC
>JASLIE010000110.1 GCA_030152985.1 Bacillaceae bacterium | reverse complement strand
TTTAAAGAGTTGCCTCAGCATCAACTCATTAGTCAAAGAGCAAGAGTGAAAAACATGACAGAAGACGGTGTTTATAAAGATGAAGTTGATGTATCAAATGGTCAAACCCTGAATTATGAAGTAATAACGCGTTATGATTCGGTTGATTTAGATCCCTGGAAAGATGGGATTGTGACTGTGGAAATACCAAGGGGTTTTAAATATAAAGAAGGAAGTGCAAAATCAGACGGACAAGTGATTACAGATGGAGTTGTTTTTGATGAGAATACAAATGAACTTTCTTTTCCAAAGACAACCCTAGATGAAAGACAGAGAGAAAATAAACTCTCATTTGATTTAGAGGCAAAAACAGCTGTGATTGGAAAGGAAACAATAAAAGTCCGTGGAGAGGCAGCAATTAAGAATGTAATTGGGAATGATGTAACATTAAATGTTAAAAAAGCGAAAGAAGGGTTTGTTAAAGTACATTATATAAATGATGCAACTCAAAAAGAAATTAGACCTCCCCGTACATTTACTGGACTTCATAATGAGACTTACAATATAAATCCTGAATCTATCTCAGGATATGTTTTAAAAGAAGATAAATTACCGGCTAATCAAACAGGAATATATATTGCAGGTGAAACAATCGATGTAAAATTCTATTATCGAGAAGGAAGTCTCTACATCAGTGAAGTGCCAGATCAGATTAATTTTAAAGGTAAAATCTCATCTGTTGATGAAACATACTTTTTTAATAAATCTGAGATGAATGACTCGCTGATTGTGATTGATGAAAGAGAAAAAGGGGCTGATTGGTCGATTGATCTTAAAATAAAAGAGGATTTAACAGGTAAAAAGACATCGCGTTTACTTAAAAATGCTTTACATTACCGAACAGAAGAAGGTGAAGATGTCTTATTAAATAAGGAATTTCAAACAATTATTGAAATAGAAAATATTGATATAGGTGGCGGTATAAAATTAAAGCGCTATAACTTATCAGAACATTGGGCTGAAGGCAAGGAAGGTTTATACTTAAAAGTAGCAGGTTCATCTGTCTTAAAGGATGAATACAAAGGCGAACTAAGTTGGACCTTAACTGATGCACCTTAATTGAGAAGAGACCTTATAAGGTCTCTTTTTTCTTGTATATAAAGTGTATAGATGATGATTAAAAGTAGAAAATAAACTACTGATAAAATATATATATATTAAAGATAAGTTTAAGAAAAAAGAGAAGGAAGCGTGATGATTATGACTAGTAAGCTAAGAGGAAAAGTTATTGGAGTTAGTCTTATGTTAATTGTAATGTTCTTTTTGGGACTTGGGATTCAATTTGCTAAAGCTTCGGAATTAAATTTTTCGGTGAAAGCAATTATTCCAGATAACCAGATTGATAAACAACAAACATATTTTGATTTAAGAATGGAACCAAAACAAAAGCAAACGCTTGAAGTCTTGATGGAAAATGCAACGAAAGAAGATGTGACAGTTATTCCACAAGTAAATACTGCTATTACAAATAACAATGGGATTATTGATTATAGTCAAGTTGATGCAGAAAAAGATGAAACATTAACGATTAATATTGAAGATATCATTAAAACAGAAAAAGAAGTGACTATTCCAGCAGAAAGTTCTAAAGTTTTAAAATTAAATGTTGAAATGCCTGATACTGAATTTGACGGGATTCTTTTAGGTGGTATTCACTTCCAAGAAAAAGAAGATGAGAAAAAAGAAAAAGAAGATGACACGCAAATTAAAAATAAATTTGCTTATATTATTGGTATACAAATGTCAATGAACGATCAAGAAATTGCTCCAGAACTTGAATTAAATGAAGTGAAAGCAACTCAAGTTAATTTTAGAAATGCAGTCACTGCAAATTTACAAAATACAGAAGCAACAATAGTTAAACCCTTATCAGTTGATGCTAAAATCTACAAAGAAAAAGGTGATGAGGTTCTCTTTGAAGCAGCACGTGAGGATTTAAGAATGGCACCAAATTCAAACTTTGATTATGCGATTAATTGGGAGGATCAGGAGTTTAAAGCAGGGAAATATCGGATTGAACTGACAGCAACAGATGAGGAAGAAATCTGGGAATGGACAGAGTATTTTACAATTGAATCAGATGAAGCAAAAGAGTATAACGAAGCAGCGGTCGATCTTGAAAAAGACTATACACTTTGGTATGTCATTATTGGTGCAATTGTCATCCTAATCTTACTCTTCATTGTTTACCGACTCGGAGCACGTAAAAATCAAGAATAACTCATTACTTCACATATGATAACAATCATATGTGAAGTTTTTTAAAGGAGATGGTGGGATGATAGATCTAATTAAATATGCGCTTATCTGGTTTATGAACCCATTATTTATCTGGTTATTCATTTTATTAATTGGGAGTAAATATAGCGCAAAGGAAAGCTCGATAAAAACATTTGGTAAAAAACTAGATCATGTTGGAGTTATTTATAAAGAAGCCATTCCTTATGCCTTATTAATTGGAATTATTTTGTCTTTAATCTTTTATATATTTGAGTTTTCCTTTAGTTTTAACTTTATTGTTATTTATATGACACTCGTTGTTTTACTGACCTTTAATTATCATTTAAATAAATTATCTGCGCTTTATACAGTTGGTTTAGCAGTCGTACTTTATTATTTTATTACACAAAAGCACTTAATTATTATGCATGAGTCGGGTTACTATTTAGTCATTATTCTACTGCTCGTATTCTTACTTGTTCTAGAAGGAACAATGTATTATACGGGGAGCTGTCGACAATTTAATATCCAATATGTAAAGTCTAAGGAAAGTTTGGCCTATCAATTTCAAAAAATAATGGTAGTTCCCGTATTTCTGATGGTTCCTGTAGATGTGATGACAAACATTGGCCTATCTTTTTTTGTTCCGGAAGGTCAGGATTCAATTTATCTACTCCTACCTATTGTGATTGGTGCTGAGCAGAAGTTAAAACAAATTAAGGATTTATCTTTAATGCGTTTAAAGGCCTTTGGTATTTATGGTCTTGCTTTTATGTTAATGTTAGGTTTGTTAATTCCATATGAATTAAGACTCACAGTCATTATGTTCACGATTGTTTTACGGATTGCACTTGAGCTTTTTATTTATTTTAAAGCTCAAGAAAAACAAGACATAGAGCCCTTAGAGTTATTATTTATCAAAAAGAATTCTCTAGCAGATTATTTTAAGCTCGAAGTCGGCTATGTGATTACACATATAGATGATATTCCAGTTAAAAATAAGAACGAATTAAAGGCACTCCTTTATGTTAATTCCGGTCATCTTGAAGTCACTTTAAAAAATCATTTAGAAGAAAAAATAAAAATAGTGATTAATTCATTTCAAAGTGATTCAGAATTAGGTATTATTGTACTAGGAAAACCGGAAGTTATTTAAGGTCAGGAGAATCAGGATGAAAAAAATTTTAGTGGTTGGTAGTTTAAATATGGATTTGGTAACGACAGTTAAGCGACGCCCCGTCAGTGGTGAGACAATTCAGGGGGATGATTTTTTTACAACAGCTGGTGGTAAGGGAGCAAATCAAGCCTTTGCAGCTGCAAAACTTGGTGGACATGTTTTAATGCTTGGTTCTGTCGGAGCTGATAATTTTGGTTTCGAATTAAAGGCAGCTCTAGAAGCTGCTCAAGTGAATATTGCTTACTTACAAACGCTTGAAAATATCTCAACAGGCATTGCCTCAATTACATTAGATGAGACGGGTGAAAATAGTATCATCGTCGTCTCAGCTGCTAATCATTCGACTAATCAAGCTTATATTCTTAAGCAAAAAGCCTTAATTGAAGCAGCTGATGCCATTTTAGTTCAATTAGAAACACCGCTTGAAGGCGTTGAGGAAGTCATAAATATAGCCAAACAAGCAGGAAAGAAAGTTTTTCTTGATCCTGCGCCTGCTCGTGCGCTTTCAGATGATTTATTGAGTAAAGTTGATTATATCTTACCTAATGAAACCGAAATCCAGCAATTAACGAATGTTCTTGTAAATGATGTTGAATCCGCCAAAAAAGCAGCTCAAGTCTTATTTGAGCGCGGGGTTAAACATGTTATTGCTAAACTTGGTAAAAATGGCGTTGTTAGTATGTCACCAGAAGAAATAATTTTTGTTGAAGGTTTAAAAGTAGAAACAATCGATACAACAGGTGCAGGTGATGCCTTTGCAGGTGCTTTTATCAAGCATATTTTAGAAGGGCATAGTTTAGAAGCTGCCACGCGTTATGCTAATGCAGTCGGTGCATTTGTTGTCATGCATAAAGGAGCTCAAGTCGACGAGCTCTCACATGCGTCAGTGATTAAATTAATGGAGGAAGAAACGGATGTCAAATAAAATTATTATGGATGTAGATACAGGGATAGATGATGCTTTAGCCATTGCTTATCTCCTAAAGAAAGAAGCAAACATCATTGGTTTTACAACTGTTTTTGGTAATGTACAGGTTGAGTTAGCACATCGTAATACACATTTAATCTTAGAAAAATTAGGTAAAGAGATTCCGGTCTATCTCGGAGCGGATCGTCCACTCGAACAAGAAGAACCCTATGAAGTAAGGGCACAAGCAGTCCACGGACATGACGGATTAGCAAATCTGCTTTCAGAGAGTGAAAGGGAAATGTATGAGGAAAGAGAAGATGCGATTGACTTTTTAATTCATGAAATTAATAGCAATCCAGGTGAAATCAGTCTGTTATTTGTTGGCCCACTGACGAATCTTGCACTTGCGATTGAGCGTGATCCAAAGATAATCGATCGCGTCAAGGAAGTGATAGTAATGGGTGGAGCAGTAACAGTTCCAGGAAATGTTACTGCTTACGCAGAGGCAAATATCTTTGCTGATCCACTTGCTGCACGTCGGGTTTTAAGCTCAGGTTTAAATCTTGTCTTAGTTGGTTTAGATGTCACGCTAGAGACGCTCCTGCCTCGTAAACTTGTTCAAAACTGGTATCATTCGACAGATGAAACAGCCAATTTCTTTGCGGAGATGACGGACTTTTATATTGATTTTTATGAAAAGCATAATCCAGGAATCGCAGGCTGCGGTTTACATGATCCACTTGCGGCAGGCGTTCTACTTGACCGTGATTACGTTCAGACAAAGAAAATGCGGTTGACAGTGCCTTTAGATGGTGACAGAAAAGGGGAAACAAGTGTCACAAGTGAGGGAGCACATGTTGAAGTTTGTGTGGATGTTAAAGCGGATGAATTTTTAAAGGATTTCATTGAAACGCTCAATTTCTAGGAGTATTTGACAACTTTGTGATAGAATAAAGTTAGATGAAGGAGTGAGTGAAATGAAAGTAACTTTAATATCCGGAAGTCCTTCTGAACCCTCATCAACTGATGCAGTTTTAAAGTTTGTCGAAAAGGAATTACAAACTAAAGGGATTGAAACTGTCATGATTACACCTGATATGGTTCCGAGTGAGGACTTAACAACAGGTAATTATATGAGTCCAGCGGTTAAAAAAATAACAGAAGAAATCGAAAGCTCTGCTGGTCTTGTCGTAGCATCACCTGTTTATAAGGCCGCTTATACAGGCGTTTTAAAGTCGCTACTTGATTTAATTCCTCAAGGCGCTTTTAAATATAAGCATATTTTACCTATTATGACTGGCGGAACACCTGCTCATTTACTAGCTTTAGAATATAGTTTGAAACCTCTCTTAGCTCAGTTAGAAGGTTTGAATTTAAAAGGAGTTTACGTATTAAGTGAACAAGTTGATGAAGAAAAAATTGAGGCGATTATCGATGAATCCGTTGAAAATCGTTTACTTAAACAACTTGCATATTTTACGGAATTAATTCATTAAAAAGACAAATTTATTTTGTCTTTTTTTATTGCTTTTGAGATCAAGTTTTGTTATATTCAATTTACAAAATAAAATACACACCTCGTTAGGTGAGGCGTCTATAAGAAGAAATGCTGCTACCCAGAAATGTCGACAGACAGTAATGGGTGAACAAGGATTATCGATTTAAGGTTTTTCTTAACGTAGCTGGGTCAAGTGATCCTACGTCTTATAGTGCTAAAGCTCAGACGATAGAGGGTTAAACACACCTTTATTGTTTGGTGTGTTTTTTTATTTCGAAATGGAGGGATGAATCATGAATAGTGATAGTGATCCACATAGTATGAAGAATAGTCGAGATGGGTGGTTTATTTGTGGTTCATTCCTTCTCTCTATTCTTCCTAAAACTTAACTTAAGTAAGGAGGAAAGGCGATGTTAAAAAAATATGATTTAACAAAAAAAGAACATTTAGCATTATATGAACAAATGATGCATCCGGATGTTTATCCTTATATTCGTTTGCGCCCGGTTACTTGGGAAGATTATTTAAGTAATGTAGCTTTAATGTTAAACGATGAAGCATCAGGTAAAATGATTACACGTGTTATTTTCGATGAGTGGAATCGTCCGATTGGTATGACTTATCTTTATAATATAGAGGGTAATAAAGGTTATTTAGGTACCTGGCTAGGAAAAGAAGCTCATGGTAAGGGCTATAATAGAGTGGTGAAAGAATTATTTTTACAGGAGTTATTTCATGACTATGGGATTGAACATATTTTTATGAGAATTAAATGTGAAAATATCCGTTCACAAAAAGCTGTACTTAAACTTGGTTATTGCTTAGAAGCAAATGAATTATATCGTGATGAATATGAAAAAATCAATGAAGAAGGTATTCAATTTAATTTATATGTTGTAGAAAAAGCAATCTACTTACAAAAACAAAGTTATGTTGTTCAAGGGAATGAAAAAATTGTTTCAATTGCATAAAAAAACGGTTTGCTTATCTTTTAGAGATAGGGCAAACCGTTTTTTAGTTAAATAATTTGTCTTGTTTTTCTAAAGATTAGGAGTCCACTCACTAAGAGTAAAAATCCTATAATCAGTTGATTATAAAATGGACTTGCAGATTTAGGAAGCTTTTGTTCATTCTTTAAATTTTCTTTTTCTACAGAATTTGATGGTAATTTCTCATCTGTTTCTAAATTGGGATGAGTTTGTTTATCGTTGTCAATTGGAACTTCAGTTTCTGTTGGTTCTTTTGGAACTGTTGGATCCTTAGGTTCTGTTGGTTCTTTCGGGTCTGACGGATCAATCGGTTCAGGCATCGGATCGATCTGTGGATCAAGTTTGTACTCATAGACAACAATAATTTCACCGTCAATGAATTTTCCACTTGCGTTATCGTCTTTGACTTTAACAAACTGATAGCCTGGAATGTTTTTCTCTTTTGTCGTGTAGTCTGTATCGACAATCCCAGTTGAAGTGTTTCTTTCAGCGATTTCTTTACCGTCTTCATCTACATACTTAGTAATGACCTTCCCTTCAACAATGGGTTCAGGCATCGGGTTGATTTGTGGATCAAGCTTGTACTCATAGACCACTGTAATATCTTCTTTAGTATACTTACCTGTTGCGTTATCGTCTTTGACTTTAACAAACTGATAACCTGGAATGTTTTTCTCTTTTGTTGTGTAGTC
>JASLIE010000283.1 GCA_030152985.1 Bacillaceae bacterium | reverse complement strand
TTCGGACCACAAAAAGGGGCAACTCCAGGAATGGTTAAGACTTTAGAACGCGCCATGAATCACTTCGCCACCCAAGTGAAGCTACAAATTGGAAAAGATATAGCCTATACTCCAGGTGCAGGAGCTGCAGGAGGATTGGGAGGCGGACTCTTTGCTTTCACTTCGGCAGAGCTT
This sequence comes from Bacillaceae bacterium, assembly GCA_030152985.1. Lineage (GTDB taxonomy): Bacteria > Bacillota > Bacilli > Bacillales > Amphibacillaceae > Pseudogracilibacillus. Next base: position 2,544 of record JASLIE010000283.1, on the reverse strand, counting down.
CATAGAGGGGTCGATTTGGTGATAGAACATACCCGCTTGCGAGATAAAATAAGGGTGTGCGACTATGTTTTTACGGGTGAGGGTACCATCGATAATCAAACTCGATTTGGAAAAACCCCCTATGGGGTGGCAAAGTTGGCCAAGAAGATGAATCGTCCGGTTATTGGAGTGGCAGGATCGATAGGTGCAGTTGATGCACTCTACAACTGCGGATTCAATGCGCTGTTCTCCATTGTTCCAGGCATTCTTCCTCAGGAAAAGGTCTATGAACGCACCAGTGAGTATATAACCACTACCGTAGAGAATATTGTTCGAGTCATGTTTTGTGATACAGACTCTATCTATTTTAAATAAAACGAGAGGAGCCTCTTTCTGCAGAAAGAGGCTCCTTTGTATAAGTTCTTTTAAGGAATGCCACCAAAGCTAGTACCCATCTGGGTTAGCTCTCTATTTGGTACATTTCGGACACTTCTTTTTAAAATACTTTTAGAATATCTTATTGAATATTAGGAGACAAAACTCCCTTCTTCATGAACAAAGTTTATATGTTTGCACCGCTTTAGTAGAAATGTGAATTTATGAGGTTTTTTTTGTTGACAATACTGATGTTGAGTTATAGCTTTTTCTCCTTCGGGCAGAACCGCTCAACACAAACAACGACAGACTCCATCCAGGTGATTCATCCAAGACTTCCGGATGGAGAATATCAAGCAACAGTTTTCTACTCCAGTTACACCGGTAACACAGCACGTTTCGACTTAACTGTCGATGTCTCTTCAGACCGTGTTGTGGCTATTCGTTTTGGAGATGGAAATTGCTTTGATCAAGGAGGTAGTAGTGGAAAATATAGCTATTCTGGAGGATATCTCTCTTTTATAGAGGATTCTGATGGCGATGTTGTTGGGGCATCTACCAAGGTAGTCCTACAATACAGCGAGGGTAAGCTAGTTTTTGCTATTGAAATATAGTCTATCTCAATCTTAGTTTGTAAGAGGCGGCACACTGCATTTGTAGTGTGCCGCTTCTCTTTTGTAGCATAAAAAGAGGTAGAGTTATCTTTCTTGAAAGAAATGCTTACCTTTGATAGAAGTTAACCCCCGACTCTTAAAAATGCGTAGTTAGTTTAGATGAAGCGATTTTGGTTGTTTATAGTAGGCCTCTGTTTTTGCATAACTCTTTGTGCAGATGGGAAGAAACCGATTCCTCATGATACGGGCATTCAGTACCATTTGGAACAGGTAGAGGAGTTATGTACCCCTTTGATGGAGCTGGCTCAGCAGGTAGAGAAGAGTTTGAAGAAGTTAGAGGGCGAGGGAGTCGATGAGGATTTTCAAAACCAACTCAAGCAGTTAACTGAGCAAAGCACCCAGCTCATGAATAGTGCCGAACAGTGCGAAGAGTATGCCTCCTATGCCTCCTCCGAAGCACAAGCTCGAGACTGTGAAGATGCCGATGTATCGGCCTACAACATTGAACTTCTCTTTTTTGAGGCGAAGATAGAGTTTAAGAAGGTTAATCGTGCCTTGGAAAAACTAGAAGACTCACAAAGCAGTTATGGAATACGCACCTCATTGGATAAGGCACTACTCTGCTTAAAAAATGGAATGTGGGACCTATTGATGGCCACAGAAGGGTTGGAATCGGCTTTTGAAGATGCTGAGGCTTGTTTGTAGCTTACAGAAGTTCTGATCCCAGCATTGCTACTTTTCTTGCAACCCCCCAACGATAGTTCCCTATCTCCCCATCGGACTTTATAATGCGATGGCAGGGAATAAAGTAGGCAATGGGGTTGCTGCCCACAGCTGTCCCCACAGCCCGATGTGCTCCCGGATTTTTAACAGCTCTCGCTAAATTTCCATAACAGCTACAGCTTCCTGGTTTTAGTTCTAACAACTTACTCCACACTTCAGCTTGAAAAAAAGAGGCATGCAGATGCAAATTGAGCTCCTTTAGCCTCTCTTGTCCGTTTAAAAGAGACTCCACTTTCTGAAGCAGCTTACTCTTCTTTTCAATAAACTCCCCTGTAGGATAGGTTTTTTGTAACTCAGTTAGTAAAATTTCTCTATTCGAACCAAAGGCAAGAAAGGAGAGTCCCTCTTCGCTACATGCCCCCAAAGCCTGTCCAAACCGACTCTCAAAATAGCTGTACCATAGAGGAATTGGGAGGGAGAAATCCTCTCTTGAAAGGATATTTAGCTTGATGCGAGGTTGGTGAAAGAACGATCCCTCTCTTGGAGTAGAGAGTCGGCTTTTGAGCGTGCTAGAATCTAGTTGCTCAAAAAAAAGAGTTGAATCTCGCCCCAACCAAGAGGAGAGTAGTCTCTTTTCTTCAGTCTGTAACTCAAACTTTGCCCTCTTCTGAATCCAACGATTCACAATTGGTACAATCTCATAATAACTATTGCTCATCGCTCTTTCTATTTAAGTAACTAATGAGAAGCTAAGATAAGCAGATCTTTGAAAACTTTGGGGTGTTGTTTGTTAATTCTTTGTCTGTGTAGCTAAAGTTATCTCTTTTCCTACGAGGTTGTTACACTATTACTG
>JASLIE010000090.1 GCA_030152985.1 Bacillaceae bacterium | reverse complement strand
ACCTCATTCTAAATTTAGAATGAGGTGTTTTTTTAAATCCCACATTTAAGTTGTGCACCACAACTCGTACATGTATTACATCCGCCAATTTCAGCAACATGCCCTTCTCGGCAAACAGGACAACGATCACCAATTTCTGAACCAATTGTTATGTTTGTCTTTTCTAACTCTTGAATTGTGTCCAGTAAAACCATTTTTGGTTTTTCATCAATAGTATAATCCTCTTCTTCTTCAAAATTATTCTGTTCTGCTTTCAATGTAAGGACTTGTGAATCTCTACTACCATCTACATAGACTGTTCCACCTTTAGCTCCACCTTTATAAAGTCTTTGATAAACACTTTCAACTTGCTCAACTGAATAACCTCTTGGTGCGTTAACAGTTTTAGAAATTGAACTATCTACCCAGCGCTGAATAACACATTGTGTATCTGCGTGATCTTCAGGAGCTAACTCCATGGCGGTAACAAAGAAATCAGGTAAGTTTTCTGCTTCTGCTTCAGGATTGCGATCAAGATACTCTTGAACAATTTTTGCTTTTACTTCAATAAATTGACCGAGTCTACCGCTTCGGTAATATGAAAATGAGAAGTAAGGTTCTAAACCTGTACTCACACCAACCATTGTTCCAGTTGATCCTGTCGGTGCAACTGTTAAAAGATGCGAGTTACGAATTCCGTGTTCTAAAACACCTTGACGAATGTCTTCAGGCATTTGTTTCATATAACCTGTATTAATAAATGCCTCTCTTAACTTCATTGTTTCTTCATCCGTTTTACCAATAAGGAATGGGAAACTTCCTTTTTCTTTAGCAATTTCAATTGAGGTTCTATAAGCTGTTGTTGCAATTGTTTCAAAGATTTGATCGACTAGACGATTTCCCTCATCTGAACCATAACGTGTTTCAGCATAAATTAATAAGTCGTGTAACCCCATGACACCTAAACCGACACGTCGTTCTCCAAGTGCTTGTTTCTTGTTTGCTTCTAAAAAGTAAGGTGTTGCATCAATCACATTATCTTGCATTCTTACACCAGTCTCAACTGTTTGTTTTAACTTATCAAAATCAACTTTTGCTTCTTCTTTATTGGCCATCTCTGCTAAATTAACAGCAGCTAAGTTACAGACTGAATAAGGTGCTAATGGTTGTTCACCACATGGGTTAGTTGCTACAACTTTATCACCATATGCTTTAGCATTTGTCATATCATTTGCATTATCAATAAAGAAAATACCTGGTTCAGCTGAATATGTTGCACAAACATTGATTAAGTCCCATAAATCTTTTGCTCGCATTTCACGGTAAGTACGCACAGGATAGCCCATTTCTTCCCACTCCCGAACATCGCCGACTTCATGCCACTTTTCATTATAATCTTTCATTTGTTCAGGTGTGTAATTCTCTACATCTGGAAACCTTAATGCATACATTTCATCATTTTCAACTGCTGCCATAAACTCATCTGTTAAAAGAACTGATATATTTGCACCTGTTAAAAAATCAGGGTTATGAACTGAATAAGTTCCACCTGTATTTAACTTTGTTTCAGCTTCTTTTATCGCTTCATCAGTGAAGCCACCTTGTCCTGGAATAGGTTTATAATTTAAGATACTTTGATATAAATCCTTTTCTGTTTCAGTAAGCGGTGTAAAATCAAGCTTTTCTTCAGCAACTTGACGAATATGTTCATCTTTTGTATTTTCAATTAAATAACGTAAAATTCTTGGATTCTGCATCTTAGAGATAATGAATTCAACGACATCTGGATGTGAGTCGACCAACATAATCATTTGTGCCCCACGACGTGATCCACCCTGTTCAACTAAATGTGTTAATTTAGCTATATCGTCTAACCATGAAACAGAACCTGAAGACTTTCCATTTACTCCACGCGCAAGTGTGTTTCTCGGACGAAGTGTTGAGCCGTTTGTTCCTACACCCCCACCACGTGACATAATCTCCATAACTTCTTTTCTGTGATCTGAAATTCCTTCACGTGAATCCTGTATATAAGGCATAACATAGCAATTAAAGTATGTGACATCTGTTTCTGAACCTGCTCCATATAAAACACGTCCTGCAGGAATGAAATTAAGTGATGCAAGCTCTTCTTTAAATTTACTTCCCCAATAAGCTTGCTTTTCTTCAGAACTTTCAACTTTTGATAAACCAGTTGCATTTCTTAGTGCGATTTGCTCATAAAATATTTCGAGCGGTTTATCAAGCGCATCGATATCACGTATAATTATACCTTCTTCGGATTCGTTAGTATCTAGTATGTTAATAAATTCTTCTGATATTTTGATGTGAGCTTTTCTATCTTCTTGATCGAGTTTTGTTACGATTCCGTATCCTCGTGCTGGAAATTGTGGATCAGCTTTAATTGTTAAAACAACAAAGTCGCCTTCTTTAAGCGTTTTTTTCTCAGTGTCTTTAAATGCATACCTATCTAACATGACAAGTCTTGAAACCCCGTCGTGTGTTATTTTCATATCTTCAGTAATTGGATGTACTTGTTCAAACAACTTAATGTCATTATTTAAGCTCTCAATATTTATATCTTCTTTGAGCATCTTATGTACCATCAAAATTATCCGCTCCCATCTTAATAAGTAACATCAAAAATTCAACTTTAATTTCATCAGTTAAATTTTTGATGCTACTAAATTATAGTAAAGCAAATACTTTTAGTCAAGCTAAAAAAATCTATATATAGTATTAAAAATGACTCCGGATGTCTATATATCGTTAAATGTTGTCAATTCGACATTGTAAGCGTTATTCTTTTATTTATCTCTCTCAGTATAATTGTAAAACAATTAAAAAACCTTTATAATAAATAAGTAAGGTTAATTTATGAAGTTTAACGGAGGTTATTTAATGGCTTTTTTCTATTCACTTATTATCATTATTTTGCTTTTCATTGCATTTCACTTTATTAGAAATTGGATGCAAAATAAATATTTAAATATTTTAAATCAAGAAGATTTTATTGAAGGCTATAGAAAAGCACAACTTATTGATGTGAGAGAACCACAAGAATTTGAGCGAGGCTATATACGTGGTGCTCGAAACATTCCATTAACACAAATGAAACAACGTTTAGTTGAATTACGACCTGATAAACCAGTTTATCTCTACGCACAGGGTAATGGGAGATCACGCCGAGCAGCTCGACTTCTTCATAAAAATAAGTATGATAACTTATATATTTTAGATGGTGGCTTTAAGAGTTGGACTGGAAAAGTCGATCACAAATAAAAAAAGATCTTAACTTAAAGTTAAGATCTTTTTTTTTAATGCCCAAACCCTGGTACCATGATAAACTCTGTATACCATGTAAAACCTACCATAAACACTGTTAAGTAAGCTCCAAATAAATACATATACATGCGTTCAGAAAGCTTTAAATAACTAAGTGTTAGGAAAAAAGCCGTTTGTACAAGAAATAAGATTGACGTCTTATACATATCTCCTACGTAAAACATAATAGTAAATATTCCAGTCCAAAAGGCAAGCACACGAAACATACGATCCATGCTTCTTTCCCCTCCTTCTTTAAACTAAACATAATTACATATTCATTATAGACTAGGACATCTAGAATGTAAATGAATGTTATAAAGCTTTTTTTAAATTATCTGAATTCGATAATCACACGATTTACATCCACCTGTCATATTTGATAGTTCCTCAAACTGATAGCTATCGAATAATTCAGATAAAATACCTTCTAAAAATGCATGATGAGTTGAACAAACTAGCTTCCCATGTGTTTTTGTTAATTCCTTAAAAGGACAGTTATTGATACTTAAATAAATATCACTTGTCTTATCGCTAACCTCGACTTCAGAATATAAGCCTAAATCATTTGTCAAATTTGAAATAATTTGAAGCTTGTCAAACATTGAAACTTTATCTTTTAATTTTTCTTCCTGCTGAACAATCTTTTTTCCATAAGTCATTCCGATTGTTTTTAAAGCAAGTTCCCCCTCCGGACCTAAGTTAGCAAGCGCCTCTATAGATAACTTAGCTAAGAGTTTGTAGTCTCTAAATGGGAAAGATATTTCAATTGCTTGATCAGCTAGACTATATAGCTTACTTGGTCTACCTCCACGACCTGTTCTTTTAGTGTTTACTTTGAGTAAATCAATTTTTTCTAGTTTTGTTAGATGTTCTCTGGCGACATTTACATGAATCCCCATTAAATCTGCTATATATTTTGTTGTGACGGGTTTATTAATCCGTACAATATGTTGGTAGATTTGGTAGCGTGTCGAATCACTTAATATATTTGTAACCTCAATGTCCTTTTTCATGATTTCACCTACTATTTCAAGTTTTACTAAATAGTATAAACTAATTTTTTAAATCATGTTAGCTATTTAATAAATAAAAACTAACTTGATAGCTCTTATTGTTAGTTAACTTAATAGTACTTGTCATTAAACTGACCTTGTTTTCTTGATAAACTTTGATTAAACAA
>JASLIE010000089.1 GCA_030152985.1 Bacillaceae bacterium | reverse complement strand
TACTCAAAGAATTTTGTTAATTCTTTTTTCATATAATGGTCAGTAGGAGGAAATAACGCAAGTCCTGCTAGCCAATTGCGTTCATTGTACCTCTCTTCTATTCTCTCTTTTTTAATAAATGTATTAACTCCCTCAATCTTTATTTGATTCTCATGTGGTAAAGATGTCAGCCTTATTTCCTCTGCTAACTCAGACGAACATTTTCCTACATAATGGACTTCTAATTCCGGATTAATTTTAGGTAAGTTTGCATGAATCAATGCTCCACGATCCAGGGTGACATTTCCAGTATAAATAAGCGCATTCGTTTTTTCTTTTGTTAAATCATTGTTTTTTTGTGGTAAACTATTGAGTATCGGATAATTTAAGATACACGTACCTGATGTATATTTCTCTTTATAATATTTTTCAGCTAGACATAATTCCATTCCCTTAGTTAATTTCTTTTCAATAAAGGTATATAATTTAGCGATTAAATATCGTAATGGTTTAGGCAGATACTGCTTTTGTAAGATACTCGTCACATAGTCTTCGTGAATGTCATAAATAACAACGTTGTCCTTACGCTTTAAGAGCCAACCAACAATCAGCAGTTCAGGGTCATGAAAATGATATACATCTGCCTTCTTAGCTTTAGCCTTTCTGAAAACCTCAAAAGTACTTAATAACATACGTGAAATTCGACTTTTTCTAGTTTTAATTTTTTCGTGTTTTACTCCATTGTTGTAATCTACCGATCCTGTCGGGCTTTCCTTCGCTAATAGCGTGACATCAAACCCAGCTTTAGCTAATGATGTACACTCTTTATGGAAGATTCTCGGATCGTAAGGATGGTGTACAGTTGTTAAATGGACAACCTTTTTCATTTTCTTTCTCCTTTTTTTCCTTCTAATATGCTTTCAAATAAAAGCTCATACTGCTGAACTATATTAGAGGCAGTAAAATCTAACGCTCTTTGATAGCCTTGATCTGTTTCGCTTTTAGTAATTTCTTTCGTTTTTTGAAACGTTTTTTTTATTTCTTGTGCTAACCCTTCGCTATCTTTAACAGGAACAACACTACCATACTTTCCATCTAAGAGTATTTCTTTAGAACCTGGACGACAATCAGTTGTAACTATTGGAGTACGCGTAGCCAATGCCTCGACTAAAACATGACCAAAGCCTTCTCTTAATGAAGTTAAAACAAATACATCTGATTCTGCTAAATATATGTATGGATTTTTTTTAAATCCTAAAAAATGAACATCATTTTGTAAGTTAAGCTCTTCTACCAGCTTGCTTAATTCATTTTTCAAAGCACCTTCACCTAAAATAATGAGTTGGCAATCAATTTCTTTACGAACATAGTAAAATGCTCGAATTAACGTAGCTTGATCCTTATCTTCTACCAATCTTCCTATATTAAGTATTGTCTTTTTTCCATTACGAAATAAGCATAAGTCTTCACTTCTAAAATCCTGCTTCACTGAATAATTAATATGCTCTATATCGACAGGGTTATGTATTACCCTAATCTGCTTCTCACTCACACTATAATTTTTAATTAAATTATCTTTAACTCCTTGAGATAAAGCAACAACTCTGTCTGCTTTTTTATACAATTGTCCTATTAGTTTTAATTTCAATTGAAATAATGGCTTGCCTTCTAAAAGAGCAGCCTCTCTAACAATAATCGCTGGACGCTTCCGAGAATGTATTGTAGCTAATAATAAGATAACATTGTAAGTAGCTACTGTACTAAATACAATATCTGGTTTCCTTTCTCTTATTAACTTGCTTAAAGGCAGGACAGCCTTTCTCAAGCGTGTGACTGGTAACTTTACATGTTCAACTTCTTTTAGTAGCAAATCTTCATAATCACTATGAAAATCTAGTGTAATTATAGTTGGCTCATATCTTTCTTTATTTATGTGATTAACAATATTCAACATTGTGCGTGCCGCGCCACCTTCGCCTAGCTTATAAATAAAGAAAAATATTTTTTTCCGCTTCAAATCAGTCACTTCCTAATTAAAGAATTAATCTTTCCTATCCGAAATTATATCACAGCTAGCCTCTTTTTGAAATCTCATTATAACAACACTTGTTGCTATATTTAAACAGCTTATTAATGTTTTTTTACCCATATAGTAGTATACTTGTGGTTGACTAACTACATATTTTAAAGGATGAAGTAAACTAAATGACATTTAAACGTATAAAAATAAACATTTCACTTTTTATTTTTAAAGTCTTCTTTAACCTTTTTAAACTCTTTTCTGTACAGGAAAAAACAACATTTGTCACTGCCTTTGGCGCAAATATTAGCGCTGTTTTGCAAACGGTCGAGGCTGAAACAGAGGATGCAATTGTTGTTTTAAAAACAAAACAGTCTGAGCGTCATTTCAATGGTGAGAATCGACTTGTTTTGGATTTTTCACGCGATAAAGTATGGCAACATCTTAAAGGTATTTATCATTTAGCCACCTCACGTTTTGTTTTTGTCGATACTGACTTTTTGTTTTTATCTGTCACTTCTTTTAAAGATGAAACAAAGTGCATCCAGCTTTGGCACACTGCGGGGTCAATCAAGCAATTTGGTTTGAAACGGCGTTCCCTGCCTCACTATGTTGATGTCTACAAACGATTTGATCATATTGTCGTTGGTTCAAATAAGATGGCACGGCTTTATAATGAGTCCTTTGGCCAACTCAAAAAGGGAAGTCTTTTAAAAACTGGGGTACCAAGGACAGACTTTTTTTATAATGATGTGTTAAGAAAACAAACTGAAATTCGTTTAGCTGAGACTTTCCCGGCAATTAAAGATAAGGAAGTTATTTTATACGCCCCGACTTACCGGGAATATGACTTAAATGAAGATAAGTTTGCTGAGACGCTTGGGAAGCTTTATAACGAGTTGAAATATGACTTCGTACTTTTCTTAGGACTTCATCCAAAAGATAATTTAAGCTATGAAAATAAATTTCCGAGTTTTATTTATAACGTGACGAGCTACCCGAATGTCAATGACTTAACCCTTGTTTCAGACTTACTGATTACAGATTATTCATCCATTCCTTTCGAATTTGCCTTACTTAATAAACCGATGATTTTTTATGCCTTTGATTTAAAAGAATTTGAAGCTTCACGTGGTTTTACTGAAGATTATCGGTCAGCTGCACCCGGACCTGTTATTGAGAACACGAGTGATTTAATTAAAACAATTAAAAATCGGACCTATGATCTGGATAGGGTGAAGAAGTTTGCTGAGGATTGGAATGAATACGGACAAGGACAAGCTTCATTAAATCTTGTTAATCATTTATATAAAAAAAATAACTCTGAGCTAAAATAAGCTCGGAGTTATTTTTTTCGAATACGTAAAACACGTAAAATATAAGTCATCACAGGCTTCTCTCCACCTCTAATTAAGCCTGCCATTTCTGCGAGTAAGTAGATAAGCATCAAGGTAAATAGAGTGACTATGACTGTCGTAATAATCGATGCTTTTGTAGAAAGTATTGCAAGTAGGCCAAATACTAAACTAAATCCATACATCACTAAAACAGATTGGCGATGAGAAAGACCAATATTCAGTAATTGATAATGAATGTGTTTATTATCAGGTGCCATGATTCTTTGATTATTTGATGCCCGACGAATAATCGCAAATAAGGTGTCAAAGATAGGGACGGCTAAAATGACGATTGGAATAATAAAGCTAAAAATCGCTATATTCTTAAATAAACCAAGCATGGAGATGACCGCAATCATAAAGCCTAAAAAGTTAGATCCCGTATCCCCCATATAAATTTTGGCCGGATAAAAGTTATGGTATAAAAAACCCAAATTTGCTCCGATTAAAACAACAGAAAAGTAAGCGGCTAAGACTTGGCCTTGTGAGATCGCCATAAATAAAATGCTTAATAAAGCAATCGTTGAAACGCCTGTTGCTAATCCGTCAAGCCCATCAATCAAGTTAATCGCATTTGTAATGCCAACAATCCAAAGCAAAGTAATAATTACGCTAAAATACCCCAAATCAATCATCCCTAAAAGTGGCAAGGTAACTCGGTCAATAATTAAGCCAGATGAGATAACAAGTGAGGCTCCTAAAATCTGACCCGACAACTTAATAATCGGCCGAATACTCATTTTATCATCTAACGCCCCTGTGATAACAATGACTGTAGCACCGAGTAAAATAGCAGGTAGGTGTTGATGATGTGGTTGTAAATAAAGTAAACCTATTAAAAACCCTAAGTAAATAGCTAAACCACCCAAACGGGGTGTTGGATGAATATGTATTTTTCGGTAATCTGGCACGTCCATGAACTCGTATTTAATCGCTAATTTTCTCACAGGATAGGTTAAAATAAAGCTTGATACAAGAGCAATTAGCGAAGCAAACATCAAATCTATATAGTTAAACATAGTTTACTCCTTTTATGTACACATAGATGTGTAACTTATTAGATTATATCTAATGAGAGTAAGCTTTTGCAACTGATTTCAGGCTTGTTTCAACTTTTACATAAATAAACCCTCTTAAATAAGAGGGTTTATTCTTGATAAGCTGCCTCAATTAAATCTTTATACTTATCCTCAATAATATTATTTCTAAGTGAGAGTTTAGGTGTTAACTCACCACTATCAACTGTCCAGACTTCTGGAATAAGGATGATTTTTTTAGGGATCGCATAGGGTTGATAATGGCTAGTGAGTTGCTTAACTTCTTTTTCATACTTCTCAATTACTTTTGGATGCTTAAGGAGTTCTTCATTCGACTTGAAACGAATACCTTTATGTTTAGCCCAAGCATGTAAATTCTCATACTCTGGATTGATCAGTGTCGTAATGAACTTGCGATTATCACCAACAACAAGTGACTGAGCAATAAACTTACTTTCATTCATTGAACTTTCTATCGGGGCAGGTGCCACGTTCATTCCAGTCGTTGTCACAAGGATTCGCTTTTTACGATCTAATATCTTTAAGTAACCGTACTCATCAAATGCACCCAGGTCACCTGTCATAAACCAACCGTCTACAAATGCTTCTTTCGTCTCTTCTTCTGCATTATAATACCCTTGTGTGACACTTGGTCCTCTTACAAGAATTTCACCATCAGATGCTATTTTTACATCGATATTTGGTAAAACAAGACCAACAGTCCCAATACGTGCTTTTCGGTGAGGATTTGTTGTAATAATCGGTGATGTTTCTGTTAAGCCGTAGCCTTCTAAAATGGGTACATTTAAAGCCCAAAAGAACTTGGCGATTTCCGGATTTAAAGTACCACCACCTGAGACCATCCCATTCAACCTGCCACCTAGGTTTTCTCTAATTTGTTTATAAACAAGTTTATCTGCACGGCGCCACTTTTTCTCTAAATCTTTTGGTAGGTAGTTTTGGTTAATCATGTCTGATGTGCTTGCTTTTAAGTAATAGTCGTAGCGCTCTTCGCCAACTTTAAGTGCCCATTCAAATATTTTACGTTTGATACTTGATCCCTTACTTATTTGTTCTTGTATCTGGGCATATACTTTTTCAAACAAGCGCGGAACACTTGTTAAAAGTGTCGGCCTGACTTCTTTTAAGTTGTCTGCAATTGTTTCAATACTTTCTGCATAGGAAATTGTAGCACCCTTTGCTAGGGGTAAGAAGTGACCCGCTAGACGCTCAAAGACATGAGAGACGGGCAAGTAAGAGAGCGTCTCATCTTCATGAGTTAATTCAATAAGCCAGAACTCAGCTCCTTCAATATTCGCTAATATGTTCCCGTGAGTTAGCATGGCACCTTTTGGGTTCCCTGTTGTACCCGATGTATGAATAATTGTGAGCAAGTTATCACGATTAATTTTTTTAAAGTCATCTTGCCATGTTGGTAGTTTATAAGTTCGTCCGAGCTCAACAACCTCATCAAAAGTTGTCACTCCTTCTTTTGATTGAAATGATTCGCTTGGATCCATAATAATAATTAAATTTAACTGAGTGTAATTACTTGCTAATACTTTTTCATATTGTGCTTCATCTTGTACAACGATACTTGTGATATCTGCATTATTTAAAATATAAGCAACTTGTTCGGCTGGTAATGTAGGGTAGATTGGCACATTAACGACATTTATACTCGCCGTACTAAAGTCTGTTACAGTCCATTTAAAACCACTATATCCAATCAAGGCAAGCTTATCTTCTTCATTTAAACCAAGTCGCTTCAAACCACTTGCAAAGTCTCTAATCGACTCCCAAAGCTCTTGATAGCTTACACCAGTATACTTCCCATGCTCCTTCCATCTTAAGGCATCTTTTTCTGGATAATTATTTACTGTTCTCTCCAACATCTCTACAATATTATTTGCTTTCATCTTAACCCCTCCAAACTTTGTAATCGCTTACATTTATCTTAACCTTAGTATATACCTTATTTTAACTTTTTCATACCCTTCATTTGTAGCATGCTCGAACAAACTTTTTCCTAGAAAAGAAGCCTAGCGACATTTTTTCGAGTGTTGCTTGACGCGGGAATAGTAGCTTAACAATCTCATCGTCTGTATAGCCTTCTAGATGAAATGCTCTCACACGGCGTCTGACCCACTCTAAATAGTCTATTTTTTCTTGTATCTTTTCTCTAGCATTCTCTATAATACCCTCATGGGCACAAAAAACGCTTTTAAAATCATAGGTCATTAATTTTTTTAGAGAATTTACATATTCAGAAATTGACTCTGCCTCGTTTGCAACAATAGGGTAAGCAGTGATATATAGATCTCCTGTAAATAACCACTTTTTATTTGGTTCATATAAGGCGATATGATCATTTGTATGGCCAGGGGTATGAATCGGTATGAGTGTATGGTTTTTTGTTTTTATTTGACTCGGGACCGGTTGGTGGTTAAAATTAAATATCTTTTTAGCCAGTGGTTTTAAAAAAAAGGGTAAGTCTGCTTTTTCCTCAAAGTATGCACCACTTTTTTCATGTGCATAAATCTGAACGCCTTTATGCTTGGCTAACCAGCCACTCATTCCTATGTGATCCTGATGGTGATGTGTTAAAACAACTTGATTAATCTCAAGTTGTTTATAAATCTTTTTTAAAGATTGACGGCGTAAATATGGTCCTGTATCGATTAATAAATCATCAAGTAAATAGACGTGGAATAAGAATCGTTCGTAAAAAGGGCTAATCGAAAATTCAATTACTT
>JASLIE010000078.1 GCA_030152985.1 Bacillaceae bacterium | reverse complement strand
ACATATTTAATGAACGCTTCAAATAGGCTTCAACATCAAGTTCCTTTTTAGGATAACGTTCTTTAATGACCTCTATATCACGCATTCGGTCTAATCTGTAATGCCTGATTTCACCTGTTTCTAAAAAGTCGCCAATCACATAATACTGATCATTTTGCCTGATCATTGCATAAGGTGCTAGCAAATAATACTCACCCTCACGTTTCAGTTCAAACTGACCATCTAAATTATAACCTCCATACTTAAACATTAAATGATACTTCTTAACAATGGCTAAGTGAACCTCGTCCATGCTGTATTTGATGACCTTAAACTTTGAGTAAGGTATCTCATTATAATAATACGTTTTAGGAAAAGTACGTGCAGTCGGTTTACTTGTAAGCTTTCTTAAATTTCGAATCATTCGTTCTTTCTCTGTCTTAGTAAAAAATTTTGCCGATAAGACAGCATCAATCAAAAGCCTTACTTGATAAGTTTCAAATAAGCGGTTTTGATGACTGTAATATTTTTTACCAAATTCTTTTCTGTTTTCAACAATGGTAAAATCCATCTCATTTAAAGTTTGAATGTCCTGCTTAATCGTCCGTAAATCAAGACGGGGTTGATTCGTCATTTCACTTAATTTTTCTTGTAATTCATAAATCGTAAACTCATTTTGCTCATCAGTCTGCTCAAATAAAAACTTCTTCAGTTCTAAAACCCTTTTACTATTTGCATCTCTCAAGGTTAATCCCCCTTCCAAGCCGTACCATTATTATACATTTATTTTTTTATTTTAAAAGCGTAGAATTTCGCTTAAGATTGACTCAAATCACTTTTTCACTTAAGCTTACCTTTACAGACTTGATATATTGGAGGAACAAATATGATTACTGTGACAGATGTTAGTTTACAATTTGGTGATAAAAAATTATTTGAAGATGTTAACTTAAAATTCAATCCTGGAAATACCTACGGCCTTATCGGGGCGAATGGCGCTGGTAAATCAACCTTTTTAAAGGTTTTATCTGGTGAAATAGAAGCTCAAAAAGGACATGTTTCAATTGACGATGACAAACGCCTTGCTGTTTTAAAACAAGACCACTTCGCCTATGAAGATGAAATTGTACTTGAAACGGTCTTAATGGGACATGACAAGCTTTATGCAGTCATGAAGGAAAAGGACGAAATTTATTTAAAAGAAGATTTCTCAGATGCAGATGGTGTACGTGCGGCTGAACTTGAAGCTGAGTTTGCTGAAATGAATGGATGGGAAGCTGAGTCTGACGCTGCCGTCTTACTGACAGGCCTTGGAGTGACAGACGACTTACACGCTAAAAAAATGTCGGATTTAAAAAACGAAGAAAAGGTCAAGGTTCTTTTAGCACAAGCGATCTTTGGTAACCCAGACATCCTTTTACTTGATGAACCAACAAACGGACTCGATATCCAGGCCATTCATTGGTTAGAAGAGTTCTTAATTAATTTTGAAAACACAGTGATTGTTGTCTCTCACGATCGCCACTTTTTAAATAAAGTATGTACTCATATTGCTGATGTCGATTACGGAAAAATCGAAATCTATGTCGGTAACTATGATTTCTGGTATGAATCGAGTCAACTCGCTGCACAAATGGCACGTGATGAAAATAAGAAAAAAGAAGAAAAAGTTAAAGAACTCGAAGCTTTTATCGCACGCTTCAGTGCTAACGCCTCTAAATCAAAACAAGCGACCTCACGTCGTAAGTTACTTGAAAGCATTACACTCGATGACATTAAACCGTCTTCTAGACGTTATCCTTATGTTGCTTTTACGCCTGAACGAGAGATTGGAAATGACATGTTGCGTGTCAGTGGACTCTCAAAAACGATTAATGGACAAAAGGTCTTAGATAATGTTAGTTTTATTATTAATCCAAATGAAAAAGTTGCCTTTATCAGTCGCAATGACTTAGTTAATACAACTTTATTTGAGATTCTAATGGGAGAAATGGAGCCAGATGAAGGGGAAGTCCACTGGGGAGTGACAACATCACAGTCTTATTTTCCAAAGGATAATTCGGCCTTTTTCGAAGATGATTCAATGACACTTGTCGATTGGCTCAGACAATATTCTCCTGAAGATCAAACCGAAACCTTTTTACGTAGCTTCTTAGGACGTATGCTTTTTTCAGGTGAAGAAGCACTTAAAAACCCGAGTGTTTTATCAGGAGGCGAAAAGGTTCGCTGCATGCTTTCAAAAATGATGCTCAGCAGTGCCAATGTCCTTATCTTTGATGAACCAACTTCGCACTTAGACTTAGAATCAATTCAATCACTTAATAATGGACTCATGAAGTTTAAAGCTTCAATTTTATTCACTTCAAGTGACCAACAATTTGTCAACAGTATTGCAGATCGCTTAATCGAAATCACACCAAAAGGCATTGTAGACAAAGCAATGACTTATGATGAATACGTGCGTGATTATGATTTACAACAAGAAATAGATAAAATGTACACATAAAAAAACCAAGCCTTAGGATTTATTTTCCTAAGGCTTGGTTTTATTTGCTTTTAAAACTAGCCCAAGCCCGATAAATAAAACAAGTAGGGCAAGAAGTGCTGAGGTATAAAACATTAAATCATAGCCTTCTTTAAAGACACTTAAGACAACTTCAGTCATCTTAGCTTGAAGTGTCGGATCACTTAGCTCAGAAATTTTATCCATCACTTCGCCAAAACCCTCACTCGCATCAGAGATCCCCTTGCTTATTATTCCATCGGCTGCATCACCAAACTGATCTAAAGCTCCTTCAAGTTTGCTCAAACTCATCGTAATGAATCCTGCAAAAACAGTCGGAAAAATAGTCATTCCCATTTGTCTAATAAGTGATAAGGTCCCGAGCGCTGAACCATATTGAGCTTCTTTAACACTTTCACTTGCAAGCACATTAAGCGGGGCACCCAACATAAAACCAAGTCCCACTCCTGCAAGAACACTCGCAATTGTAAAGCTAAGACCATTCGTCACAACTAAAGGGAACAACATAAAGCCGGTAAATCCAATCATACCGGAAATAGTAACAGTTTTTCGGGCTCCTAATTTGTCAACAAGTACACCACCTAAGCCTGCCCCTACTCCCGAAGCTAAGGCGAGTGGAGTTAACCAAAAACCAGCATTTTCAACAGACACACCAAGCACCTGTTGCACATAAGATGGGATAAAGACAATTCCAGCTAAAAACCCACCTGATAATAAACCAAGTAATAGGGTGACTTGAAACTGACCTTGCTTAAGTAAACGAATCGAAAAAATCGGGTCATCGCCACGTTTTTCTAAGCGATCTTCATAAGCTACAAGTCCTAATAAGGCTAGAAGTCCGACAAGTAAGAAAGGCCAAACTGAAACAGCCATAATTCCATCTGAAAGATTTGTAATTCCAAGCATGAGCATTAAAATGCTGACCGTTAATAAAATTGTTCCGACCAAATCGAGTGGCTTTTGCTCTGACGCCTTGGTCTCCGGAATCTTTAAATAACCAAATATCAGTAAGAAAATAACAATCGGAATGTTAATTAAAAACATCCATTCCCAACTTCCTGTAAACTTCAAAACAAGGGCTCCTAGATTGGGGCCAACGACTGCAGATAAACCGTGCATTCCGCCAAGCAATCCTAAGGCTTTACCTTGTTGTTTCTTTGGTAAAGTCGCAAGCACATGCGAGCTTCCAATAATGAAGATCCCACCCCCACCAATCGCTTGAATAAAACGCGAAATCAGTAGGAAAATAAAGTTCGGACTCAAAGCAACAAGCAATGAACCAATTCCAAACAAAGCAATTTCAACTAAAAATAATTTACGTCGGCCATAATTATCCGATAACTTCCCGATAATCGGAACACTAATTGCGATTCCTAAGGTATAAAGTGTAATACTCCAAGCACCCCAAGAAGGTGAGACACCAAAGGACTCATAAATAATTGTTAAAGCTGTGCTGATAATTCCATTATCTAATCCTGCCATAAAAACCCCAATTGTAAAAAGAAGTAAGGGCCATTTTGATACCTTGTTTTCACTCATCTCTCGTCAACTCTTTTCTTCCTCACACTGTTTAAGAAAAAAAGCTCATAGAATCATCTATAAGCTTATTTAAAGAAACCTGCTATTTTATCAATCATATTATTGAAAAAGTCTTTTACTTTTTGCCAAAAACCATCATCAATTTCTAGGTCAGAATCTTTTACTTTATCTTTAATTTTAGATGCTAAATCACCTAATTGATCTTTCACTTTACCAAAGTCAATATCTAAATCACGCATCTTCTCAAATAAATCAACAAGTAACTGACGATCCTCTTCACTTAAACTTATTTCTAGTTTATTTAATTGTTCGGAAACAATTTCTTCTATATCTTCTCGAGTGGCCGGATTTTGTTCAGCAATTGCTTGCTTAATTTCTGCTAAAAGTTCAGAAACCTTTTGTTCATCCATGCCTTCTTTTTCAGCCAAATCTGTCGCAACATCAAGTTCATCATTAGCAACTTCCATACGTCCATCATCTAGCTTTGCTCCTGCATCATCATATGCTTTATAAATACCGGATAAGGCTGATGTACCTGTTACTGGAATTGGTGAAGCAATTTCAACATCAGCATCTTCAACACCTGCTGTCAGCATAGCGTTTTTATACATGTCGCTTGTGACTTTAGTAATATTGCTCGCCGTTAAAATATTCACAACAATGCCATGCCCCTTATCGCGCCCAATGATTTTAGCTGATGAATACATATTTGAATTTGGATTCCCATTAATATAATGGGCAATATCTTGGCCTGTTACGACAAGCTCTGTTGTCTCCCCCAGTGAATCGAATTCAAAAATGTCTTTAACTTCATTTTTTTGAGCATCACTTAAGTTTGCTCCATAAAC
>JASLIE010000039.1 GCA_030152985.1 Bacillaceae bacterium | reverse complement strand
CTGATGTGCTAACCTTTGTAAAGCAAGTAAAGTATCCTCTACTTGGATAACAAAAGCACCGTTAAATTCTTTCTTATGTGATAAAACCGCACTTGCTTGATGACTGATGTCTTCTAAAAAGTCATGTGCGTCAAAATTCTCTCCGACTAAAGGAACGAATAAATCTCCATCTTGTACTAAACGACTATCTGTAATTACTCGATTAATTTGAATTGCTTCATCGCCTTCTACAACTTCAGAACCCAATGTTTCTTTAACCCATTTTAACGTAAACACAATAAGCTCCCCCCTTATTTAAACACTAGGAAAGCTCCAACGCCTGTTTGTTGGAGCTTTCACATGCTTGATTTTTATCACTTACTAAACTTAACCTCAAGCTTCATTTCACTTTTTAATGGCTTACCTTTTTTAATGCTTTGACTTTCAGCAAAGCCTTCTCCAATTACTTTAACTTCAAGCTCAAGCAACTCTGATAAACTGTAAACATCTCGCTTAGACCAACCTTTTAAGTCGGGCATCTTAGGCTTTTCAGTTACCAAAATAACTTGATTACCATCTAACATCTTTTTATTATGAGTATGGTTTACTTTTACAACTTTTTTTCCATCACCTATAATAACATAATTTAAATCTTTTTCATCAAGTAATTTTTCTGCACTTTTAATATCTAGCCCTTCTACCTTTGGCATTAAAATAGGTTCTACGCTTGTTTCATTCGCAGCTTTTTTATCCGGTTCAGTATTCAAGTATTTTAAACTATTTTCCATAACATGTTTAAATATAAACGACGTAATATCAGAACCTGTTTCACCTTCATTGAATTTGGGCTTAGTTACAGATACATGCATAATTAATTCCGGATTCTTTCTTGGCACCATTCCTAAAAATGAAAAAATATAGTTCTCATGTCCTTGAAGGTAGCCACCTTTTTTTGTATCAGGTATTTGAGCGGTACCAGTTTTTCCGGCTACAATATAATCATCCATCTTAAACTTTCCACCTGTACCCCCTTTATCATTTACAACAGATGCTAGTAAGTCTAACACTTGTTCTGCAGTCTCTTCTTTAATTGGACTACTTAACAACTCAGGTTCCTTTTCTTCAAGTACTTTATTTGTCTTTGGATCAACTACTTTTTCAATGACATACGGCTTCATCATTTTGCCTTTATTAGCAATGGCAGAAGCCGCTTTTAATTGTTGCATTACATTCATGGTACTACTCTGACCAAATGCAGTTGTCACCTTATCTCTTGGGTAACTGTATTGAATCTTACCCGCTACTTCATTTGGTAAATCGATGCCTGATTTCTTATCGAATTCAAATGCCTCGAGATATTTATAGTAAGTTTCTGGCCCCATTTTTTCCCAAACTAAACGTGCTGCTGCTACGTTAGATGATCTTTTAAACCCCTCATCATAAGTTATTCTTCCCCAACCCTCACGTTTATGATCGTTAATTGGTTGAATTTGAGGATTCATTTTATATCTACCAGATAGATAAGTATCATTTTTATTATAATTACCTGAATCTATTGCTGCTGCCCAGGTAAACATTTTCACTGTCGAACCTGGTTCTACAGGCGTAGATACGATGTCATTATACCAGTTCTTAACGTCTTTTGGTTCGTTTGGATTATAGCTAGGTCGATTACTCATGGCTACAATTTCACCTGTTTTAGGATTCATTACAACCGCAGTAATTCGTTCTGGGTTATTTGATTCTACAACTTGATTTAATACATCTTCTAAAACAGTTTGAATTTTTTGATCAGTTGTTAAGTAAATATCTTTTCCATTTTCAGGCTCATCTACTACCTCTTTTGAATTTAAAAGTTTTTTACCAAACTTATCACGATGAAATGATACATAACCATCTTTTCCAGTTAATAAGTCATTTTTATGCTCCTCTATACCAGTTACTCCATGGATCGGTAAATCGTCCGCTTCTTTGCGAGCAAATCCAAGTACATGTGAAGCAAAGTCCCCATTTGGATAGTAGCGCTTTGAATTTTCAGCAAAATAAATGCCCGGTATTTCCTCTTGCTCTATCTGATTTTTAATTTTCTGTGATATATTACGTCCCGGTTGACCAAACTCAACTTGAAATAGCCCCTTATCAAGCCCATCTACAAGTGTCTTTTCTATTTTTTTTACATCTGTCTTTAACAAAGGTGCCAGCTTCTTTGCTGTTTCAGCAGTATCTGTTACATGACGCGGAACACCACCTTTTGGAGAATAAGATTCATCAATAATTGCATAGACATTAAATACTGGTCGATCATAAGCTAAAGTCACACCTGTTCGGTCTAAAATCTTGCCACGTTCAGCATATAAGGGATATGATACTTCCCGCTTTTCATCTGCCCATGCCTTTAAAGAGACATTTGCAACTTCTCCTTTTGCTTGAATATAAAGAAAGCGTCCTAAGACTCCTATAAAAAGGAGCGCAAAGACGCTAAATAAGATTCCAACTACTACACTTGTTTTTATTCTCGAATTCATTAAAAGACCACCTTACTCAGCGATTTTATTAGCACGCTTAACTTTCGATTCTTGAATCTTTAACCCCTTACTCTTAGCAATTTTTGTAATTCTTTCGGGCTGACTTAACTCTCTAACCTCAAAAACCAAACTTTCATTAACTAAAACCTTTTCTTCGATAAGCGCCTCTTTATCTTGAATTGTTCGGTTTAGTGTATCTGCCTTCATTGAAAAACTTACTAAATAAAGAGAGAAAATTAAAACAGTTATCCCTAATATTGAATATAAATACTTTTCTCCACGCGTGAGTAATTTACTTTGTTTTATTTTAATGACTTTTTTTGGTTGTTTATTAATTTGTGTGTGCTGATATGCGTATTTTCTTGCGCCACTTGCCATTATTTTTTCCACCCTTCTTCATATGTAAACTCATCATTCCATGGTTTAACCTTTTCTACTATTCGTAACATCGCTGAACGCGATCTTCTATTCTCACTGAGTTCTTCTTTTGTTGGAAGAATCGGCTTTCTTGTTATTAATTTAAACGGAGCTTCAAATCCATCAGGTACAATCGGGAGCCCTCGAGGTACTGGCTTTTCTGTACTCCATTTTTTAAATGCTTGCTTACATAAGCGATCTTCAAGCGAATGAAATGTAATGACAGAGATTCTCCCTCCAACCTTTACAAATTCGGCTGCTTGATGAAGTGCTTCAACAAATGCATTCAATTCATCATTTACCGCAATTCGAATGGCTTGGAATGTTCTTTTCGCCGGATGGCCTCCCTTTCGACGAGCCGGAGCTGGAATTGCCTCTTTGATTATCTCTACAAGTTCAAAAGTTGTTTCAATTGGTTTTTGTTCACGCACTCTCTCTATTTCACGGGCAATTTGTTTAGCAAACTTTTCCTCACCGTATGTAAAAAATATACTAACCAATTGTGAATACGACCAATTGTTTACTATGTCATAGGCTGTTAACTTACTCTCTTTATTCATTCTCATGTCAAGTTTGGCATCATACCTATAACTAAAACCACGTGTCCCATCATCAAGTTGCGGAGACGAAACACCTAAATCAAAAATAAAGCCATCTACTTCTTTAATCTCATTTGCTAATAACGCTTCTTTTAAATATCTGAAATTCGTGTGAATTAATAAATGTTTATATGTAAATGTGTTTGACTTTAACATTTCCTTAGCTGAATCAATCGCATACTGATCTTGGTCAAAACCAATCACTAATCCTTCTTCATCCAATTGCTTACCGATTAAATGAAAGTGACCTGCACCGCCTAAGGTACAATCAACATATGTTCCATTTGGCTTTACTTGTAAGCTCTCAACTAATTCATTTTTTAAGACACTTTCATGTTCGAACATATGCTCACCTCTTTTTTTAAAAATCAATATCAAAATCCATTAAATTCTCTGCGATATCACTGAATGACTCTTCTGATTTAGCAAAGTAATCGTCCCAAATATCTTTTGACCATAATTCAATTCGATTTGATACTCCAATCACAACGCATTCCTTCTCAAGCTTTGAATAAGAACGTAAATTAGCCGGTAGATTAACTCGACCTTGCTTATCGATTTCACATTCAATTGCACCTGAAAAGAAAAAACGTGTAAATGCACGAGCATCCTTTTTAGTGAGGGGGAGTTTCTTTAGTTTTTCTTCAAGGGCTTTCCACTCATCCATTGGATAGGCAAATAAACAGGTATCGAGCCCGCGCGTAATAACAAAACTATCGCCTAGGCCTTCTCTGAATTTTGCTGGAACGATTATTCGTCCCTTTGCATCTAGGTTATGTTGGAATTCACCCATAAACATAAGCTTTCCCCTCTTTCTAAAAATATTTTACCACAATACACCACTTATCACCACCACAATCCACCATTTTTCCCCACCTTTATCGAAAATGAGTCTAAAGACCTATTTACAAAGTAATATTTTTGAGAACGCATGTTCTGTTGTTGGTTTTAAAACAAATGAAAAACGCTTAAAATACTAAGTACTTAGTATTTTAAGCGTTTTATTTTTAAGAGTGGAGCTTAGTGGGGACTATAAACTAATTAAATAATGTTTTTTAACATCTGTTAAGTCTAACTTCAAAACATTTGCGAAAAGTTTAGATCCGTATTGGTTGATCCACGGTAAAATATTATGAACTCTTTCTTGAAGGCCACCATAAGGGTTTAGATCATTAGAAAGACTATCTAAATTACTTAAATCATTTGCATATTGTTTTTCAATCGCCTGCTTTTGTTTTGATTCTTAAAATGACATTTCATGATGGATTTTTTTTAGATTCACTTTTGTTAAAGCATGGGTATCCTTGCCTAATTCTTTTGCAACTTCTTGTAGTGGTCCATGCATAGTGGCTATATCTTGTTTTAGTGTTTGAATCATAAGATCGATTGGAGCAGTTTCATTTGCTTGTAAAAACTTTTGCTTTGCTAGACTCGTTCCATGCTCAATTAAATAAGCTAAATCTAAATGATAGGCGCTTGAATTTTTTAATGTTTTAGGGTTTAGATAAGTAATTGAATAACGCGGAAGTACAGGTGGCATTTGTAAACCGAGTGATGAAAATGCACCTTTTAATGTTGCCCAATAATTTATTTCACCATAGCCCCCTATAAATGCGAGCGTAGGAAACAGCATCTCCTGCATGAGTGGACGTGTAACAACATTATTACTTAGCCTATCAGGTGTTTTTTCTGCCACTTTAATAAGTTCTTCTTGCGTAAACTTAATTTGCTCATTTTTATC
This sequence comes from Bacillaceae bacterium, assembly GCA_030152985.1. Lineage (GTDB taxonomy): Bacteria > Bacillota > Bacilli > Bacillales > Amphibacillaceae > Pseudogracilibacillus. The sequence goes on along the minus strand of JASLIE010000039.1, from coordinate 2,686 downwards.
TATAATTAAACCTGATTCAGTTTTTTGAAGTAAAACACGTTCACCTGTATCCATTCGATAAAACAGGTGCAAGTCTTCCGATTCAGCTTCTAAAGAAACTTCATAAAGTTCTTTTAATTCGGTTAAAGCTACTTCAACAGAATGAGAAAGCTGCTCATTTTTTTCAATTATATTAACAAAATAAGAAGTTTCTAGATTACGAAGTTCAGTAGCTCCCGAATCAACTAGGACAATGCCCTCCTCCGGAAACAAGAAATATATTGTTCGCGCAAAAAATTCAATAAAGGTAGTTGATTTATTAATTATTTCTTCTAGAGATTCAATAATTTCTTTTGTGTACATCGTTTCTGGCAATGTTTGAACGACTTGATTAAACCAATCAACTTTTGTTTGGTCTGTTAACGATAGATCGGAAATCGATTTCCCTAAAGGATTTTGCTGACTGGTTTTTATTTTCTTATAAGCACCGTCTACTTCTATATGAACATGATTAATCTCTTCATAATCATGATCTTCTCCTGCTATCCAAAACATAGGCACAACTGGCCGATTCAACTTTTTTTCTTGTCGTCTAGCTTCTTTTATAATAGTTATTACTTTATTTACCGAGTAAAGTGGACCTCCTAAAAGACCGGCTTGTTGCCCACCTATTACAACAACTGAATCAGGAGCTAATAGGCGATTAATTTCTTCTGCCGATGATTTAGGCATTCCCCACTCTTGATTCATCTGCAATAAAACTTCCCTAAGCGCTTCTCGTTGATAGGCTTGCTTATCTAAATGCTCTAGTCTTCGTTTGTAACTTTCTTCTTGATACGGATTATATGTGAAAAAGCGATCTATTTCAGGCTCAAACGCTTTATAATCTTTGACAAATTTAGTTTCATTTTTTAATTCGATTGTTGTTAACTTCATTTAATTACCCCTCTATATTATTAACTCACCTTTTTATAAATGATCCGACCAATAATAAATATAACTTGTCCTAGATAGGTCGTAAAACTAATAAGAAACATCATTCTCAATGCAATTCTTACAGCCTTAATTAGCAAGACTTCATTTTTATTCTTCCATTGTAATATTAAGATAAATGCAATCAGTAATATTAAAAATATTAAAATGTAAGCAAGCAAAGTCTGATTAACAAGCTCCTTAAATAAGTACATAATTAATAATATATTAATTAACGTACTTAAATGAATCGTAATAAGAAAGGACGTCCTTTTTTTTAACCATGTATTCATCATAATATAAATAATAAACGGTATGAAGAATGGAACTGCATAAAGAAACAAACTCCAATCTAAGTTATCAAGTTCAAACATTTCTTACACTCCGATTCTCTTTGTATTTCACGCTATCATAAAGAATGGAGAGTAGAGGACTTCCATTTTTTGATTCTTTAATCAAATAACCTAAAATTGCTTCAATCTCTGTCTTGTCTTTTCTTTTAATATCAGCAAGCATAGACGATGTATTCTTCTCAGTTGATTGAATAATCGCTATTAACATTTTTTCTGACTCTTTTTTGGGCAAGTCTAAAATGTCGCAAACTTCATCAAAAACAAGACTAGTCATACTCCTTAAATACTTATCCTTTAAAAGTTGACCGTTTTTCACTTCAAATAAAGCCGTTAAGGGATTAATTACCGCATTGACTAAAAGCTTATTTGAAAGCATTGACCTCCAGTTAGACTCATAGGCAAACTGAAATTCTTTTGAGTTTAATTCTTCAATCACCTTATTTATTCCCCTACCTTGATACAGAGCAAGCCTTGTCTTACCTACTCCATTTTGCTCAACTGTATGATCATTTAAACGAGCAGCACCGTGTTCGACACTCCCTAGTATAATCGGATTTTCAAAATAATGTAAGTGCTCAATATGGCCCATACCATTTTGAATAAAAAGAAGTGTCTGCTGATGAAATAGTTTATGCTGCTTTTCTAAAAACTGTACTAAGTCTATTTGTTTTAATGCAAATATAATTAAATCATGATTCAACTCTTTGATCTCATCATAAACTTTCACCTTACGATTACCTTGATTAGTTAGGGTTAAACCTTTTAAATGTAAAGCCTGCATTTGTTTATCACGTCTAACATATAAAGACACATCATGTGTTTGGCTTAAATAATAACTATACAAAAGTCCGAGTGATCCACCACCAATTATGCCTATCTTCATTCCATCACCTTCATAGAATTATTACTTACATATTTCTTTATCTGCTATTTTATACTATAATATATATGTAAGCTATGAAAACAACCTACAAGAAAGGAACGATTTAAATGTCACAAGTAAAAGTTGAACGACTCTTAATTAACTATAAGACTCTCGAAGATTTTAAGCGCTTTCAACAATATGGTAATCAAGAGTTATCTATGCTAGAAGATCTAGAAAATAATTTAGTTGAAAACGACAGTAAGTCGCCTTTTTATGGGATTTATTATGGTGATAACTTAGTTGCACGCATGAGCCTTTATGAGCGTTCTGCAAAGTATGACCATTACTTTAATCCACCACAAGATTATTTAGTTCTATGGAAACTTGAAGTACTTCCAGAATATCGTGGAAATAATTATGCACGCTTACTTGTAGACTATGCCAAAAGCTTTAATCTCCCAATTAAAACAAATCCATTTATTAATTCACATGGCTTTTGGGAATATATGGGGTTTGA
>JASLIE010000031.1 GCA_030152985.1 Bacillaceae bacterium | reverse complement strand
AAAAAGTTACGCAGAAAGTGAGTATGGAAAGTTATATATCGTTCCGACTCCGATAGGTAATCTAGATGATATGACGGTGCGAGCTCTAAAGACTTTAGAAGAGGTTGATTTAATAGCTGCTGAAGATACGCGTCATACGATGCGATTATTAAACCATTTTAATATTAAAACAAAATTAACCAGTTATCATGAACATACAAACCTGAAAAAAGAGGAAAATTTGCTTAGTCAATTAAAGGAAGGAACTGATATTGCTTTGGTGAGTGATGCAGGAATGCCAGGAATTTCAGATCCAGGTTTTGATTTAATTGAAAAAGCCTTAGATAAAGAAATAGCTGTCATCACCTTACCAGGTGCAAATGCTGGCCTTGTTGCCTTAGTCAGTTCAGGACTTCCGATGACAGAATTTACCTTTTATGGATTTTTACCTCGAAAAAAGAAAGAAAAACAGGCTGAGTTACTTCGACTAAAGAAAATCCAATCGACATTGATTATCTACGAATCACCCTACCGGATTAAAGAAACTTTAAAGGAAATTCAAGTGTCATTTGGTGATCGAAAAATAAGTTTAGCACGTGAGTTGACTAAACTTCATGAAACCTATCTTCGTGGACAAATCAGTGATGTTTTACAGGAGTTAAATCAAAAAGAAGTTAAAGGTGAATGTTGTTTAGTTATTGAAGGGAATGATGAAGAAGAAGCGGCTAATGATTGGTGGAAGGAAATGTCTATTCAAGCACATGTCGCCTATTATGAAAAAAAAGAATACAGTCATAAAGAAGCGATGAAAAAAGTGAGTTTAGACCGTGGTATTTCACGTCGAGATGTGTATCAAAAGTTACATGTAAACTAAAAAAAACAAACACTCAGTGTTTGTTTTTTTTAGCTTAAAGATTAAATTGTTTTTTAATTTCGTTTACGAGTTCTTGTGCACCATTCGGGCTTAAGACAAGTTTGCCGTTAGCAAGTGCAATGTTATCGTCTGTGCTTTCACCCGTAATGTGACATGACATATTAGGGACATATTTTTTTAAAATAATTTTGTCATCATCAACATAAATTTCGATTGCATCTTTTTCATTTATATTGAGTGAACGTCTTAATTCGATTGGAATCACGACGCGACCTAATTCATCAACTTTACGAACCATACCTGTAGACTTCATAATTAAAGACTCCTTCCCAAACTTAAAATTTTCCATAGGTATACCTACTGTCTATTTACTGTCAAGACTCCTGTCAAGACTACTGTATAAAGAAAAGTTATACCTAGTGAGAACATTTTATGATACTATATTAGCAACGATTCCCTCAAGTGTCAATAAATATATGAAGACAATTTTGCATATTTTAATTATAGAAAAATTGTATCGATAAAAGACAAATAAGATGTGAAAAAAACTAATAATAGGACTAGTTATTGTCATTATATCGTAAGCTTATAAAATAAGGGTAATATTTCCCCTTGAAAAATAATATAATGGATAAAAAGTGAAAAAATCGTTACAATAGAAGGTATAGATTTATAAGTGAAACTTAACAGAGGAGCTAATTAAATGACTAAAACATTTTATATTACGACACCGATTTATTTCCCAAATGGTAAATTACATATAGGGCATGCCTATTCGACTGTTGCTGGAGACGCGATGGCACGCTATAAACGTTTACGTGGATTTGACGTTATGTATTTAACAGGGACAGATGAACACGGACAAAAGATTCAAGAAGCTGCAGAAAAAGCTAACCTAACACCACAAGCATATGTGGACGGCATGATTGCAGAGATTAAAAAGTTATGGGAAAAGCTTGATATTTCTAATGATGATTTCATCCGAACGACAGAGACACGTCATAAGGTCATTGTTCAGAAGATTTTTGAACAGCTACTCGAGCAAGGTGATATTTACCTAGATGAATATGAGGGTTGGTACTGTACACCGTGTGAATCATTTTTTACTGAAAGACAGTTAGAAAAAGGAATGTGTCCAGACTGTGGCCGAAGTGTGGAAAAAGTAAAGGAAGAGTCTTATTTCTTTAGAATGAGTAAATACGCAGATCGTTTAGTTGAATATTATGAGTCACACCCTGATTTTATTCAGCCGGAAAGCCGAAAAAATGAAATGTTAAACAACTTTATTAAACCTGGTTTAGAAGATCTAGCTGTTTCTCGCACGACATTTGATTGGGGAATTAAGGTGCCAAGTAATCCAAAACATGTTATTTATGTATGGATTGACGCCTTAACAAATTATATTACAGCACTTGGATACGGAACAGACGATGAAAGTAAGTTTAATAAATATTGGCCGGCAGACGTTCATTTAATGAGTAAGGAAATTGTCCGTTTCCATACGATTTATTGGCCGATTATGTTGATGGCACTTGATTTGCCATTACCTAAGAAGGTATTTGCACATGGTTGGTTTTTAATGAAAGATGGAAAAATGTCCAAATCGAAAGGAAATGTTATTTATCCGGATGCAATTGTTGATAGATATGGACTTGATGCCTTACGTTACTATTTGTTAAGAGAAGTTCCGTTCGGTTCAGATGGTGTTTTCACACCTGAGGGCTTCATTGAACGTACGAACTTTGATTTAGCAAATGATTTAGGAAACTTATTAAACCGCACGATTGCAATGATTGATCGTTATTTTGATGGTGAAATTCCAGCCTTTAAAGTAAGTGAAACAGAATTTGACGCATCGCTTGAGCAAACAATGAAAGAAACAGTAGAGAAAGTTGAAGCAGCAATGGATAAAATGGAGTTTTCAGTTGCTTTATCAGCGATATGGGAGTTAATTAGTCGTACGAATAAGTATATCGATGAGACTGCACCTTGGGTTTTAGCAAAAGATGATGCAAATAAAGAAGCTTTAGGCAATATTATGGCACATCTTGCTGAATCTTTACGTTTTACAGGGATTATGATTCAACCCTTCTTAACAAAAGCTCCGAGTAAGATATTTAAGCAGTTAGGGATTGAAGGTTTAGATATTACATCATGGGAGGACTTAGCTAGTTTGAGCTTAATTCCGAGTGCTACCCTTGTTAAAAAGGGTGACCCGATTTTCCCACGTCTTGATGTTGAAGAAGAAGTCGCTAACATTAAAGCAATTATGCAAGGACCTAAGCAGACAAAGGCTGAGCTTGAGCCTGCCTTAAAAGCGGAAATTGAATTTCCTGATTTTACGCAATTAGATATGCGTGTAGTTGAAGTGATTGATGCTGAGAAAATGGAAAATGCAGATAAATTATTAAAAATTCAAGTTGATCTTGCAGGTGAACAGCGTCAAATTATTTCAGGCATTGCAGAGTTCTATGACCCGAAAGACTTGATTGGTAAAAAAGTTATTTGTGTTGTGAATTTAAAGCCTGTTAAATTAAGAGGCGAAATGTCTGAAGGCATGATACTTTCAGCAAAAGACAGTGAGGGAAATCTTGTTGTTACTGAAGTAGACGCGGAAGTTGGATCAGTTGTTGAATAAAAAAGGATATGAGCAAATGTTATTTGACACACATGTACATTTAAATGCAAGCCAATTCATAGAAGATCGTGAAGCTGTGATTAAACGGGCAAGAAAAGCAAATGTGCGTTATATGAATGTCGTTGGTTTTGATGATGAGACAATCGATTTAGCGATTGAAATAGCTGAGAGTGATCCAGATATCTATGCTTCAGTTGGTTGGCACCCAGTTGATGCAAAGGATTTTGATGCAAGTAAATTGGCGAGATTAAAAGCCTTGAGTGAGCATCCAAAAGTTGTTGCTTTAGGAGAGATGGGACTTGATTATCACTGGGATAGATCAGCTAAAAGCATCCAAAAAGATGTTTTTAAACAACAAATTGCCCTTGCTAAAGAAGTTAATCTACCAATTATTATTCATAACCGGAAGTCAGACGACGATGTCTTAGAAATTTTAAAAACTGAAGATGCAAGCCAAGTCGGTGGAATTATGCATTGCTATAGCAGTCCACTTGCGCACTTAGATGATTACTTAGCTATGAATTTTTATATTTCACTGGCAGGGCCTGTCACATTTAAAAATGCTCACGAAGTTAAAGAAGTCGCTAAACATATTCCGCTTGATCGCTTGTTAATTGAGACAGATGCACCTTATCTTGCACCACATCCTCATAGAGGAAAACGTAATGAACCTGAACTAGTTACTTTAGTTGCCAAAGAAATAGCTAATTTAAAAGGTATTTCATACGATGAGATTGTTGAAAAAACAAGAGAAAATGCAAAAAAGTTGTTTAGAATAGCTAAATAACAAAGTTAAAAAAGCCTACAAACCAATGTTTGTAGGCTTTATATTTTATGTAATGTAATTGTAAAGAAACCGTAACCAGATTGTTTTTGACTATCTTATGACTCCTTATATACAATGATGTACGGAATGAGGAGGAATTTATTAATGAAAAATTTATTAATGCCTTTGCTCGCATTAAAAACAAAATCAGGTTATTCGATTTTTAGTGCGCTAATCGTTGGAATGTTTTCGGTTTGGGGCGTCACAGATACATTAAAACCAGAAGTCACCGTCTTAACTGAGGGTGAAGAACATATAATTAAGACAGACAAAGAAACAGTTGGTGAAGTTTTTGAGGAGCTTGGTATTGAATTAAAGGAAGAAGATGAAGTACTTCCAAAAGAGGATACAGAGCTTGAAGATGGAATGGAAATTACTCATGCAGCAAGTAAGGATGTTGTTGTGATAAGAGATGGTGAGGATACAAAATATTCAACCACAAAAGAAACAGTTGGTGAACTTTTTGCAAATGAAGAAATTCATTATAATGAGTATGATGAACTTTCGCATCAGTTTCATGAACAGTTAGAAGATGACTTAGTGATTAATATTATTTCGGCTAAGGATGTAGTCGTAAATCATCATGGTGAAGAAAAGAAAATCAAATCGACAGCAAAAACAGTAGAAGACTTACTTTTATCAGAACAACTGACAGTTAATAAAGGAGATAAGGTTAAACCTAAATTAACTTCAGAGTTACAAGATAATCAAAAGATTGAAGTCATTAAAGTTGATGTAGAAACTGATATTGTAGAGGAAGAGATTCCTTTTGAAGTTGAAGAGAAAAAAGATAGTAGTTTAGAAAAAGGCAAGAAGAAAGTAGTCACTCAGGGACAGCAAGGGGTCGTTTCAAAAACATATAAAGTAGTTTATGAAAACGGTGAAGAAAAAACACGTAAACTACAAGAAGAACGTGTCCTTGAGAAAGCGAAAAAGCAAGTTGTAAAAGTTGGAACCAAAGTCAGTCAAAGCAAACAAGCAAGTACAAGTGCGCCAAAAGGCGGTAAGACTTATACAATGGAAGCAACAGCTTATACACCTTATTGTAATGGGTGTTCAGGTATTACAGCAGGTGGAATTAACATTCGTTCAAATCCAAATATGAAAGTCGTTGCAGTAGATCCAAATGTTATCCCACTTGGTTCACGTGTCTGGGTATCGGGCTATGGTGAGGCAATTGCGGGTGATACAGGTGGCGATATTAAAGGAAATCGTATTGACTTACTTCACCCAACAAAAGATGCAGCCTATAAATTTGGTCGCCGGACGGTGACGGTAAAAGTAATTAAATAAGAAATACGCCTGTTACATAAATGTAGCAGGTGTATTTCTTTTTTTGGTACAATGTAAGAAGAGGAAGTGAAGCGTGTGAAAATAAAAGAGGTTATTGTCGTAGAAGGACGAAATGATACAATTAAAGTACAGCAAGCAGTAGATGCTTATACAATTGAAACAAAAGGTTTAGCCATCCCAGAATCAATTATCAATCAAATAAAGCATGCCCAAAAGAAACGAGGTGTTATCATCTTTACGGACCCTGATTATCCGGGAAAGCGAATTAGACAAATTATCAATGATCAGGTACCAGGTTGTAAGCACGCTTTTTTAACTCAAGAAGAAGCAAGAGATAAAAAATCTCAGCTTAATAACTTAGGGATTGAAAATGCCTCGATCGAAACGATTCGAAAAGCCTTAAGTGAAATTTATTCAATAGGTGAAAAAGAGCAGTCTTGGCTTACTAAAAATACACTTTTAACATACGGTCTTGTTGGGCATCCACGAGCTAAATCACGCCGGGTGAAACTCGGAGAAGACTTACGAATTGGTTATGCTAATGCTAAACAGTTCGAAAAACGTCTGCAACTATTTCAAATTACAGAAGCCCAATTTAAAGAGGCATTTGAAAAAATTATCCAAAGAGAGCAGGAAGAAGATGAAGTCTAATTTTATTGCACATCCAAGTCGAACGAAGGAAATTCTAGCTAAATATAAATTTTCAACTAAAAAAAGTTTAGGACAAAACTTTTTAATCGATGTCAATGTTTTAAACAATATTATTGATGCAGCAGGTATTGATAAAACAATGAATGTGATTGAAATTGGTCCGGGTATCGGTTCCTTAACAGAACAAATCGCCCGAAAGGCTAAAAAAGTAGTTGCTTATGAAATTGATGA
>JASLIE010000015.1 GCA_030152985.1 Bacillaceae bacterium | reverse complement strand
TTCGGCAACTAAGGGATGACCCGGAACAAGATAGATCAGCGAAGACACTTTTGCCTGTAGTGTTAATTCATCTTTAATCGCTTGATAAACCGCTTCAAATGTATCAAATGATTCATATAAATCATCAAAGCTGATAAAGTCAATTCCTTCTTCTTCAAGTTCACTTATGACTGGATGATCCTTTGTGCGTGTATAAATCGGTAAGTGTGTCTCTTTTAATTTTCGGTAAACACCGACCGATAATTGTTCAATTGTTCCTGCTCCTAAACCTAAAACATAAATCATCACTTCACCTACTTAATCTTTTTATTTTTGTTGAAAAAGGGAGTGCCTCAATCTGTCTTTCTGTGAAGGCTGCTTTTTTTAAGAGTGTAACAAAATAAACTAAGCCCCCTCCAACTACAACTAAACTCACATAAATCATTAAAACTAGTCGGTTTCCGATCACGTACTTTCCAAAGATAAATTCAGCTAGGAGTAAAAAGATGAGCATAAATAAAAGTCCTTGAGTCAGGCTCACTAGATTGACTCCTAAACCAGCCTTATATTTGGCTTTCTTTTTTAATTGCATATAACTAAGTGACAAGAGCACCAATAAACTAAGCACTGTCGCAAGCGCATTACCTAAAAGACCAAAATGCTTAATTAAGTTTATATTTAAGACAATTTTACTCCCTAACATCAAACTTATATTTAAGGCAACGTATTTTAAATAACCTAATCCTTGTAAGACTGTTTGTAGAGTTATTGCAAGCGACCCAAATAAAACTGTTAACATCATGATTTGTAAAACAAACGATTCATCTGTTGATTTAAATAAAAGTAAGTTTATTTTAGGAAATAAAACGATTAAACCTAATGTAGCTCCAAAGGCAAGATAGCTACTCAAAGCAAGTGCGTCTTTAATGACGCCTTGATTTTGCTTTGTTTTTTTACTCAATTCTGGAATTAAAGCAAGTGCAAAGGATGAACCTAGTACTGCACCGAACTGAATTAAGGGATGACTTCGGTCAAAAATACCCTTAGCTTGCATGGCCTCATCTAAGGACATCCCACTTAAGGTAAGTCCGCGTGTTAAGGTTAATAAATCAACTAACTGAAGCAAAAGCAGCATCATATGATTTAAAGAAGCAAGTAGTCCAAAAATAATAAGGGTACGTAAAAAGTATCGCCAAGCTACCGGCTGAGCTTCTTTTTTATTTTGACTTAAATCTTTTTGCTTTAACAAAACAAATAAGGCAAGTAAACTCCCTAAGATTGCGGCTAGACTAGCATATTCAGCAAGCTCATGCAACTCAATCTGTCCAACCGAGAAAAGATAGGCTGCTAAAATAATGATCACTACCCGAACAAGTTGCTCACTTATTTGTGAGTAGGCAGTTGGCTTCATCTGATTTAATCCCTGATAATAGCCTCGGTAAACCGCTACAAACGGAATAATCAAAAACATCAAAGAGGTTATTCGATAGCTGGTTACCAACTGTTCAGAACCTGAAATAAACGCTAAGGTTGGAGCCAATAAATAAAGTAGAAGTCCAAGACTAAATGTAAAAATGCTTGTCAATAACAAGAGTGGCAACTTAAAGCTCCTAAAACTCTGTCTTCCTCCGTCAAACTCAACCGTTAATTTAGAGATAGCTGAAGGAATGCCGTATAAAGCAAGCATTAAAGCAATCCCGATAATCGGGTAAATTTGCTGATAAATGTAATAACCATAATCACCTGTTAAGTTTTGTAAAGGGATTCGATACATCGCACTCAAAACCTTACTAAAAATCCCGGCAAGCGTTAATATAAAAGCTCCCTTAACAAGATGATCTTCTGCACTTTCCTTCACCTCTCCACCTACTTTAGCTTTGACTTATTTCTTCTTCATCTTTAACCATTTCCATCTCTTTAATAAAGCGACTGACATATTCCAATCTTTCTTTTATTGATTCATTTTTAAATGTAAAAATAACCTTAAGTTGATTATTTTTAGTTCCTAGCCGAACCATCCGACCATAATCATTTGCTAATTCAAATAATTTTGTACCATCTATTTTTGCACTTTCATCCTCTGTTAAAAGAAACTCGATTTTTTTATCAGATTCAGTCACGCTTTCAACACGCGCTTCTTTTGCCGACATTCTAAGTTCAGAAACAAGGAATAAATTTTCTACTTCTTCCGGATAATCCCCATAACGATCAATCAATTCATCTTGTAGATCACGAATCATTTCTTCATGGTCGAGCGTTTGGAATTGTTTGTAAACATCAATTTTTTGCTGTTCGTTTTCAATATAAGTACTTGGTATATAAGCATCAACAGTTAAAAGTAATTCTGGATTAAAGGGTTGTACTGCTTCAATTTCTTTCCCTGTTTTCTTGGCTTCAATGGCTTCTTTTAACATCTGAGAATAAAGGTCAAACCCTACTGAATCAATGAAACCATGTTGTTCAGCCCCTAGTAAATTACCTGCTCCACGGATTGATAAGTCACGCATTGCTATTTTAAAGCCAGAACCGAGCTCGGTAAATTCTTTAATCGCTTGCAGACGCTTTTCTGCAACTTCAGTTAAAACTTTATCCTTTTGATAAGTAAAGTAAGCATAGGCTACACGATTTGACCGACCCACTCGCCCACGCAATTGATAAAGCTGACTTAAGCCCATACGATCTGCATCATAAACAATCAATGTATTCACATTCGGAATATCGACACCTGTTTCAATGATGGTCGTACTTACTAAAACATCATAGTCACCATCTAAAAAACCAAGCATAATGCTTTCAAGTTCGGTTTCATTCATCTGACCGTGTGCAATAGCAATCCGGACACCCGGAATAAGCTCCTCAATCTCACTTGCTATTTTTTCAATATTTTCGATTCGATTATAAAGTAAAAATACTTGCCCATCACGACTTAGCTCTCGCTCAATCGCTTCTTTTATAAATAGCGGACTACGTTCAACCACATAGGTCTGAACTGGGAAACGATTCTCTGGTGGTGTTTCGATTACTGATAAATCCCTAATCCCAACCATTGACATATGAAGGGTTCGTGGAATGGGTGTCGCTGTTAGAGTCAGGACATCAACATTGGTTTTAATGGCCTTAATTTTCTCTTTATGTTTAACCCCAAATCGTTGTTCTTCATCAACAATTAATAAACCTAAATCCTTATAGCTAACATCTTTAGAAAGCAAACGATGGGTTCCGATGATCATGTCTAGTCGACCTGCTTTTAATTTTTCTAAACTTTCTTTTTGTTGCTTAGCTGTTCTAAAACGACTCAGTAAACCAACTTCAATTGGATAATCCTGAAATCGCTCTAAGACTGTTTGATAGTGTTGCTGGGCAAGAATTGTCGTTGGCACAAGCATGGCTACTTGTTTTCCCTCTGATATTGCTTTAAAGGCTGCGCGAATAGCTACTTCCGTCTTTCCATAACCAACATCGCCACAGAGCAGTCTGTCCATCGGTTGCTCGCACTCCATATCATGCTTAATCTCCTCAAGACTCTTTATTTGATCGGGCGTTTCTTCGTAAGGAAAGGATGCTTCAAAATCCTTTTGTAACTCTGAATCCGGATCAAAGGCATAGCCTTTTTGCGCTTTTCGTTCTGCATAAAGTTTAATCAGTTCATCTGCAATATCTTCAACTGAGTTTTGAACACGACGTTTTACCTTCGACCATTCTGTCCCACCTAATTTATAGAGTTTTGGACGTTTACCTTCTGAGCCGACAAATTTTTGTACAAGATCAATCTGATCAATCGGAACATAGAGTTTGTCCTCACCTGAATATTCAATCAACATAAAGTCTTTATGATTTCCTTTGACAACAAGTGTTTCAGTCCCCACATAGCGCCCAACACCATGACTCCGGTGAACAACATAATCACCAATATTGAGCTCTTGATAGTTTTTAATTCTTTCTGCATTTGAAAT
>JASLIE010000041.1 GCA_030152985.1 Bacillaceae bacterium | reverse complement strand
TACCGAGGTAAATGCTGTCTTAAAAAAAGCAGGAAGTGATTATCCAGATCGTGTTGCTCGTGTCATTAATAAAAGCTATGAAGACAAATTAGTCGTGAGTTTAATTTCAAGTCAGATTGATGCAGACCGCATGGATTATTTACTCAGAGACTCTTTCTATACAGGAGTGAGTTATGGTCACTTTGATATGGAGCGTATCTTGCGTGTCATGCGTCCTAAAAAAGATCAAATTGTCATCAAGTCAACCGGCATGCATGCTATAGAAGATTATATTATGTCGAGATATCAAATGTACTGGCAAGTCTACTTTCATCCTGTGACCCGAAGTGCGGAAGTTATCTTGACTAAAATATTTCACCGTGTAAAGGAGCTCTCAAGCCAAGCTTATGCATTCAAAGAAGAACCAAAGATGTTGATGGGCTTATTTTCAGGTCAGTTGACAGTTGAAGATTACTTAAATTTAGACGAGGCAGTTGTTTATTATTATTTTCAAGCCTGGCAGGATGAGGAAGACCCGATTTTAAGAGATTTAGCTGAACGTTTTATGAATCGACGCTTATTTAAATATAAAGAATTTGATTATGAAGCGCATGAAGCGGATTATTACCGGTTAATTGAACTTTTTAAGCGGGCTGGGATTAACCCAACATATTATTTAGTTGTTGATTCATCGAAAGACTTACCCTATGATGTCTACCGGAAAGGTGAAGGCCGTCTACCGATTTATCTGCAAATGCCAGATCAGCGTTTAAAAGAACTTTCTGAGCATTCGACAATTGTTGAATCGATTACAGGAAAAACCCGGGTTGATCACAAGTTGTATTATCCAAAAGATTTGTTAAATGAGATTGAGGACCCCGTTTTAAAACAAGAAATTGAGCAAGTGCTTGATGAGATTGTTTCAACAGAATGAGCTTTTTTCACTTCGTCTGAGATTTAAATGTGATATGGTATAAAAGAGAGAAATAAAAGAAAGGAAGCGTTCTAAATGAGTGAAGATAAAAAGAAAAACCAAGCCTTTACAATTATCGCTGATGATTCAACAGATGGTCACGGTGGGTATGGTGCAGGTTCTATTTCTTTAGAAAATATGTCGTCTGTGATTGTTGATCCAGAAGATAATAAAGCTTATGTCGATATGGATGCTATGCATGCACGGAGTGACATTGAGCGTCGTGTTAAATATTATCCGAATAAAGAAGATGTACCAGGTGGTAGGCTCTACTGGATCGTTTGGGTGACTGTTGAGCGTGGTGAAAAGGGCCCTTATTTTGCCGGGGTAGGTGCAAGTGAATTACGTGTTGATCGTCCAAATAAACGTGCTTATAAGTCGATGGCAGAGCATGTGACGCATATGGAAAAATCACTTAAAGGTCAGATTGTCGTCGATCATATGGATGAAAAATCGAAGGGGATTTTAAAGGAATATCTAGAAAACTTTGATGCAGCTATGTGGGAAAACTCAACAGAAGAGTTAAAAAAATCTTTGTCTGAATAGTGAACAAAGTATGACAAATATATATAAAAACTTTTAACTCTTGTGATTTGTGTCTAAAATTTGTAGAATAGAATTACATGGGCTTACAACATGTATTGCTAGGACACAAGGAAAGCTGACTTCTACTTATAGAAGCTCAGCTTTTTTTGTGTCTACTTTATTATTTATAGTGGTAAAATCATTGTAAAACGTTATAATTGAAGTAAGATAGAAATAAAGGTTGCGAGGCGATTAGGATGGGTGTCATTCAGGAGAATATTCAAGTTGAAGTGCGAACGGTGATTGAAGAAGCAGGAGAGCACGAGCTACTCGTTGTTAAGCAAGCGGGCGAATACTATAAACGAAACTTGCTTGAGGTTGTTACTTATGTTGAGGAAGTTGAGGATGCTGAGCCGATTAAAAATATGATCTCGATTACCCCTCATAAAATTAATATTAAACGCACAGGTGCTGTTTCGATGAATCAAACCTTTTTAGAAAATAGAATCACAGAAACATTGTATCGTCATCCTTACGGGAATATTCATATGGAAATTGATACACATAAACTCCGTTATGAATCCTTTAAT
The DNA here is from genome assembly GCA_030152985.1 of Bacillaceae bacterium. Lineage (GTDB taxonomy): Bacteria > Bacillota > Bacilli > Bacillales > Amphibacillaceae > Pseudogracilibacillus. The sequence continues at coordinate 4,535 of JASLIE010000041.1, read as the reverse complement.
GGAACAAATAAAGCGCAAGCCGTCATTAAGTATACAGTTAAATTGAACGGAAGAGATGAACGGAATCATCATTTAACATTAACCTTTACAAAGGGAGAAGAAACATGAATATATTAAATCAAGTTGAAAGCAAATTAATTGAAGAGATTAAACAAGCGATTTTAAAAGCAGAGCTTGCTGAGAGTGAAGACTTACCTGAAATTAAGCTTGAGAAGTCAAAGTCAAAAGAACACGGAGACTTTGCATCTAACATTGCCATGCAACTAGCAGGGATTGCTAAGCGGGCACCAAGACAAATCGCTGAGGCTATTGTTGAGGCGCTTAATTTAGAGGAAGCAGATGTTGAGAAGGTAGAGATTGCGGGACCAGGCTTTATTAACTTTTTTATGAAAGCTTCATTTTTAGGTGATATAGTTCAAACAGTGCTAACTGAAGGGGCTAATTATGGACGGACAAATGCAGGTCAGGGAGAAAGAATTCAAGTTGAGTTTGTTTCAGTTAACCCGACAGGAGATTTACATTTAGGACATGCACGTGGTGCAGCTTTTGGAGACGTACTTTGTAATTTATTTGATGCGAGTGGTTATGAGGTTGAAAGAGAGTATTACATAAACGATGCGGGAAATCAGATTGATCAGCTAGCTGTGTCACTTGATGCGCGATATCGTCAGGCGCTCGGTCAAGAAGCAGAGATGCCAGAAGATGGTTATCACGGACAGGATATTATCGATGCTGGTAAAGAGTTGGCTTCGCGTGATGGTGATAAGTGGTTAAATGAATCTGAAGAGGTGCGTCTGAAGTATTTCAGAGATTATGGGCTTGATTTTGAGTTAAATAAAATCAAAGCAGATTTAGACATGTTTGGTGTTCATTTCGATCATTGGTTTTCAGAAATGAGCCTCTATGAGGATGGACAAATCACTGAAGTCTTAAAGTTATTAGCTGACTCAGGTTATATGTATGGTAAGGACGGTGCGACCTGGCTGAAGTCAACAGAATTTGGTGATGATAAGGACCGTGTCCTTGTTAAACAAGACGGGACTTATACCTACTTAACACCTGATATTGCCTATCATCGCAATAAATTAGAGCGTGGCTTTGATAAAATCATTAACGTTTGGGGATCGGATCATCACGGTTATGTGCCACGTATGAAAGCGGCCCTTCAAGCACTCGGTTATCCAGTTGAAAAGTTTAGTGTCAATATTATTCAAATGGTTAATTTATTTGAGGGTGATGAGCGTATTTTAATGAGTAAGCGAACAGGTCAAGCAGTTGCTTTACGCGAATTAGTTGAAGAGGTCGGAGTCGATGCGGTGAGGTATTTCTTTATTATGCGTTCAAATGATTCACAACTTGATTTTGACTTAAAATTAGCCAAAGAGCAGTCAAATGATAATCCAGTATTTTATGTGCAATATGCACACGCACGGATTGCGACGATTTTAAAAAATGCAGTGACTTCGGGATATGATTTAAATGCTGGCTTTGATCCGGACTTACTGATTTCCGATCAAGAACAAGACTTGCTTAAGCAATTAGCTGCATTCCCAACAGTAATAAGTGAAGCAGCAAAACGTGAAGCGCCGCACAGAATGACCCAATATGTTTATGATTTAGCATCCATGTTGCATACATTTTATAATGCTGAAAAAGTAATTGATGAGTCGAATCAAGCACTGACTCAAAGTCGATTAGCACTCGTACAAGCAGTTAAAATAGGCCTGCAAAACGGGCTTAAAATACTTGGTATTAGTGCACCTGAAAAGATGTAAGATGACTTGCGCAATAATTTAATTTAGTTTGATTATTGCGCAAATCTATTAAAACAGTTGACTGAACGGTCGCTCATAATGTATTATGTCTTTAAGTTATTTAATTTGTAAGCGTTATTTTTACACTCTTATTGCAAACGTTTACAAATCGCTTTAATACGGAGGAGGTTTATTAAATGGATACTTTTTTGACGATTAACCTAATCGCCTTCATATTAGTGACAGTTTATGGCTTTTATTTATTTTTAAAGGCAGTACTGACACGCGTTTCATATATGAAGCTCGGTAAGGAAGCTGAGTTTGACCTTGATTTAAAAGAAAGGATTAAAGATGTCATTGTTATTGTTTTTGGTCAATCTAAGCTGATGAAGGACAAAAAGTCTGGAATTATTCACGTGATGATGTTCTATGGGTTTATTTTAGTGCAGTTTGGTGCCATTGATATGTTTATTAAAGGACTTGCACCAGGCCATCACTTACCCTTTGGACCACTTTATCCAGCCTTTACATTTTTCCAAGAAATTGTAACATTAACGATTTTGGTAGCAGTTATTTGGGCTTTTTACCGGAGGTATGTTGAAAAGCTTGCGCGTTTAAAACGTGGTTTTTATGCAGGCCTCGTTCTGATATTTATTGGAACGCTCATGTTATCAGTTCTCTTTGGTAACGGAATGTTACTTATTTGGGATGGAACAGGTGCGGTATGGACAGAACCAATTGCAAGTGTCATTGCACTGATCTTTGGTTTCTTATCTCCAAATGCGGCCATGGTCTTATTCTTTGTTGCATGGTGGATACATACAATTACGATTTTAGCTTTCTTAGTATATATCCCACAGTCAAAACATGCACACTTAATTGCAGCTCCAATTAACGTCTTTGTAAGTAAACGTGTACCAGGTAAGTTGAAGACGATTAGTTTTGATTTTGACGAAGATACACCTGAAGAAGAAATTACTTTTGGTGTTGGGAAAGTAGAAGACTTTGATCGTCGTCAAATGCTTGATTTCTACTCATGTGTTGAGTGTGGACGTTGTACAGACGTCTGTCCTGCTGCGACAACAGGTAAGATGTTGTCACCAATGGATATTATGACAAAGCTTCGCGATCATTTAAATGATAAAGGTGCAGCTGTAACAGGGAAGTCGCCTTGGGTTCCGGATTTTGCATTTAGTAATACAGAAGCAAGTAAGTTGGCAAATGGGGACCGCGAAGAGGCAATGAACTACGCTAACTCAATTAACATGATTGGTGATGTTATCACTGCAGAGGAGCTAGCAGGTTGTACAACGTGTCGTAATTGTGAAGACGCATGTCCTGTTATGAATGAGCATGTTGGTCAAATTATTGACATGCGCCGTTATTTAGTTATGACAGAAGGGCAAATGGATCCCGAGGCACAGCGTGCAGTTCAAAATATTGAACGTCAAGGAAACCCTTGGGGCTTGTCTAAAAAAGACCGTATTAAATGGCGTGAAATGGACGAATCTGTTTATATTCCAACAGTAAAAGAGCTTAAGAAAGAGGATAAGGAATTTGAGTATCTTTTCTGGGTCAGTTCAATGGGTTCATATGATTCACGCAGTCAAAAGATTGCGCTTGATTTTGCTAAGTTAATGAATGAAGCAGGCGTTAGTTTTGCAATTTTAGGAAACCAAGAAGCAAACTCAGGTGATACAGCACGTCGTATCGGAAATGAGTTCTTATTCCAAGAAATAGCAGAGAAAAACATTAAAACATTTGAGAAAAATAATGTGACGAAAATTGTGACCATTGACCCGCATGCTTATAATATATTTAAAAATGAGTATCCAGACTTTGGTTATGAAGCAGAAGAAGTGCTCCATCATACACAATTACTTTACGATTTAGTTGAGTCAGGTCGACTCAAGCCAAGAGGCGAGATCAAAGAGCGCTTAACTTATCATGATTCGTGCTACCTAGGACGATATAATGATGTTTATGATCCGCCACGTGAAATCCTTGAAGCAATTCCTGGAATTGAGCTTGTTGAAATGGTACGTACGAAAGAAAATGGGATGTGCTGTGGTGCAGGTGGTGGCCTCATGTGGACAGAGGAAACAACAGGGAATCGAATTAACGTCGCTCGTACAGAGCAAGCAATGGAAGTTGAACCTTCAATTATTTCAAGTGCTTGTCCATTCTGTTTAACAATGTTAAGTGATGGGACAAAAGCAAAAGATGTTGATCAGGATATTGGTACAATGGACGTTGCAGAAATTTTAGCCTTATCTGTATTCGCAGAAGAAAGTGAGCAGACAGCATAATGAAAAGTAGGGAAAGGCCCGCGCCTTTCCCCCTCTTTTAAAATGTGATTGAGCGGTCGTTCAAAAAGTAAAGTTTAAGAGGAGATGGATAAAATGCGTCGAGCTGTTATCGTTTCAGGTGTCAGAACGCCATTTGCTAAGCTCGGAGGAGCCTTAAGTAGTTTAAAGGCAACAAGTCTAGGTGGAAAAGTAATTGATGCTGCAGTCAAACAGGCGGAGATAGATCCAAAGGAAGTTGATGAAGTTATTTTTGGTACAGTGCTTCAAGGAGGGCAAGGTCAGCTGCCATCACGTCAAGCAGCACGCGAAGGAAATTTACCTTGGAGTGTTAGAACGGAAACAATTAATAAGGTGTGTGCATCAGGCTTAAGGAGTGTTACCTTAGCAAGTCAGTTAATTCGTTTAGGTGATGAAGAAGTCATTGTAGCAGGTGGAATGGAAAGTATGAGCCAAGCACCTTATATCTTGCCTA
>JASLIE010000279.1 GCA_030152985.1 Bacillaceae bacterium | reverse complement strand
ATCCAATTCGAATTAAAGTATCAAGTGTCAATCTAGATGAACGTGCCATTGATTTTGAAATCGTTAAGTAAAGGAGTATTTATATGGCTAAGAAAAAACATGATCGTCCACTCGCTCAAAATCGTAAGGCAGCACATGATTATTTCATTGAGGAAACGATGGAGGCTGGTCTTGTCTTACAAGGAACAGAGATTAAGTCAGTTCGCTCAGGTAAAGTAAATATCAGTGATGCTCACGTCCGTATTTTGAACGGTGAGGCAATGGTTATTAACATGCATATTGCACCCTATGAACAAGGAAATCGCTTTAATCACGACCCAACTCGGTCAAGAAAATTATTACTACACCGGAGTGAAATTGATCGTTTAATTGGTCAAACTCAAAGGCAAGGCTATACAATTGTACCCTTAAAAATGTATATAAAAAATGGTTTTGCAAAATTATTGATCGGTTTAGGTAGAGGTAAAAAGCAACATGATAAGCGTGAGGATTTGAAACAAAAACAAATGAAGCGTGATATCGATCGTGCGATGAAAGACTATTAAGATTTTGCCTAGCTTGAGTTAGATGTGTCAAAATGTTATAATAATAAGGTATGATCCCCAGAAAACGGGGGCGTTCTGGATTCGACAGGGGTAGGTTGAGCTAGAATGGCGCGTAGAGGTTACGGCTCTTAAAACGTTACCAGCCTATAATTGGCAAACAAGATAATTTCGCTTTAGCAGCTTAAGCTAGCTAAAGGACTCATCATTTTATCGCCCGTGTAAAATGCTTGAGTCTCACTTATAGCGGGATAAACATCCATCCACCGTCTGAGGATAGGGTGTTGAAATCAATCAGACTAGCTATTACAAAGCCTGTCGTTAGGCTGAGTATGCGCGAAAGATAATATAACGACTACACGCGTAGGCATTTTAGTGGCAATATCCTTGGACGGGAGTTCGACTCTCCCCGCCTCCATCCTAATAAAAAACACCTTGGTAGATTCCAAGGTGTTTTTTTATTAGACCTATTATAGTACAGTAACAACCTAATTTAATAAGCTTTATTAAAAAAACTTGCATTAACAAAGCTTACTGTTATATAATAGATGAAACTTATTGAATAGGGGGAATAATTAAATGACGTATATTGAAGTTGGTAAAATCAAGGTAGCTAAGGAACTTTATGATTTTGTAAATGAAGAAGCGCTTCGTGATGCGGAGTTGGATAAGGATAAGTTTTGGTCTGATTTTGAACAAATAGTAAGCGATTTCACCCCGAGGAACATTGAGTTGCTTGAAAAGCGTGATAGTCTACAGAAGCAAATTGATGATTGGCACAGAAAGAATAAGGAGTTCGATGCAGAAAAGTATAAGGCTTTTTTAAAAGAGATAGGTTATTTAGAGGATGAGGTAGAGGATTTTGAAATAAATGTTGAAAATATAGATGATGAGATTTCGACAATTGGTGGTCCGCAACTCGTTGTACCAATTAATAATGCACGCTATGCCATTAACGCTGCAAACGCACGTTGGGGTTCTTTATACGATGCTTTTTACGGAACGGATTTAATCGATGAAACAGATGGAATGGAAATCGGAAGTTCTTATAACAAGAAGCGTGGCGATAAAGTCATAGAAAAAGCGCGTGATTTTTTAGATCGGTCAGTACCGCTTGAAAAAGGATCGCATCAAGATGCTACACTGTATAGCGTGAAGGATGAAGAGTTATATGTCAGTCTAAAATCAGGTGAAACAGTTGGTTTAAAAGACAAGGGACAATTTATCGCTTATCAAGGAGCGAAAGAAACACCGTCTTCTGTATTGCTTAAAAATAATGGATTACATATCGATATTTTAATCGATCCATCAAGTGCGATTGGACAGACTGATTTAGCAGGTGTTTCTGATATTGTGATTGAATCTGCTGTGACCAGCATTATGGATTGCGAAGATTCAGTCACTGCAGTTGATACGTCTGATAAGGTTGAAGTCTATCGAAACTGGCTCGGTCTCATTCGGGGTGAATTAACAACAAAATTAATGAAAGACGGTAAGGTGAGGGAGCGTAAGTTTGCTGATGACCGTGTTTACGAAAGACCGAATGGTGAAGAGCTTGTCTTACCTGGACGAGTCTTAATGCTTGTTCGGAATGTAGGTCACTTATTACGCAATAATGCAGTTTTAAATGAAGATGGTTCTGAAGCTTATGAAGGAATTCTCGATGCAGTTTTTACCAGTTTAATGGCTAAGCATAACTTACTTGGAAAGGGTAAGCATATTAATTCTAAAAAAGGCTCGGTCTATATTGTTAAACCTAAAATGCATGGATCAGAAGAGGTCAAGTTTACTAATGATCTATTTGCACGCGTTGAAGACATGTTGGAACTTGAAAGAAATACGCTAAAAGTTGGTGTTATGGATGAAGAAAGGCGAACGAGTCTTAATTTAAAAAATTGTATTCATGCTGTAAAAGAACGTGCGATCTTTATTAATACTGGTTTCTTAGATCGTACAGGGGATGAAATTCATACGGCAATGGAAATGGGCCCAATGCTTAGAAAAGATGACATGAAAAATGCTAAGTGGCTAAGTTCATATGAAAAAAATAATGTTCAAATTGGTTTAAAAACAGGATTTCAGAATCACGCACAAATTGGAAAGGGAATGTGGGCTATGCCGGATAAGATGAAGGACATGGTCGACACAAAGATTGGACATGTTAAAGCGGGGGCAAATACCGCTTGGGTACCTTCACCGACAGCCGCAACTCTGCATGCGCTTCATTATCATGAAGTAAATTATAAAGAAGTTCAGGAAAGACTCTTAGAAGAAGGTTTGAAAGAGGATTATACAGATGATATCTTGCAGATTCCGGTTGCTGAAAATCCGGATTGGACAGCAAAAGAAATTCAGTCTGAACTTGATAATAATGCTCAGACGATGCTTGGTTATGTAGTGAGATGGATTGAGCAAGGGATTGGGTGTTCGAAAGTCCCAGATATACAAGACGTAGGATTAATGGAGGACAGGGCAACACTTAGAATTTCGAGTCAAATGATGGCAAACTGGCTCTATCATGGTGTTTGTACTGAAGAGCAGGTAATGGAATCACTTGAGCGTATGGCAAGGATTGTTGATAAGCAAAATGAAGGTGATGACTTGTATATTAAAATGGCGCCGAATTTTGATGAGTCTGTTGCTTTTCAGGCAGCGAAAGATTTGGTGTTCAAAGGTCGAATTCAGCCAAATGGTTATACAGAGCCGATCTTACATGCACGCCGTTTAGAAGCGAAAAAGAAATTAGGCTTAGCCTAATAAAAAAGGGCGGTTCATCTTAATGAACTGCCCTTTTAATTTTCGTAATGTG
>JASLIE010000276.1 GCA_030152985.1 Bacillaceae bacterium | reverse complement strand
CCCAAACCTCATCAACTGTCATCTTTTCATAATCCATATCCATCTTCCTCCTTAAAATGAATAGCTATTCATTTCATTATAAGTCATTTAAAATAAAATGCAATAAAATAACAGGCCTTTGCCTGTTATTTTACTCTTTGATTGAAAAAAATGAATCGACAAACTCATCACTTACATCAGAAAGTAATTTATACTCGTAATTTGGCGTTCGATCTTTATCAACTAAAACTGAGCGTGTTCCTTCATAAAAATCATCGTGCCTTAAAAAATTAAAGGCTAGAATATAATCCAATGTTAAAACCTCTTCAAGTCGCTTGTTTTTACAAACAGCTAATTGTTGATTTGCTACCTTGAGCGATACTGGAGATTTTCCGAGTAAGGTATGTCGTGTCGAATTACTGAATTCTGATGAATCATTTTCAAGAGATTCAATGATTTCTTCAACTGTTTCATGAGAAAAATGTCTATTAATTTCATCTTCATGTTCGAAAAGATTAAAGGACTGAATATTTTCAGTTTTATATTTATCAATTAACAAGGCTACTTCCTTCTCTACCTCATCTTTAAACTTAACATGATTAAGTTCATTAAATAATTTTTCTGCATTTTCGCTTGTTAATAAATAGTCTGCAGCTTTAATATGAACCGCTTCTCTACCGTTAATCATCTCACCTGTCAGCGCTAAATATTTTCCAAGAGAATGAGGTGCTTGATTTAAAAAGTAACCCGCTCCTACATCTGGGAAGAAACCTAAATTCATTTCTGGCATTGCCCAACGTGTATTTTCTGTCACAATTCTAAAATCGCTGTGAATCGCAAGGCCAACACCACCTCCCATAACGATTCCTTCTAGATAGGCTATAATTGGCTTTTTATATTGAGCGATGTATTCATCAAGTTGATACTCTTCTTTAAAGAAATCCTGTGCATATTTTAAGACTTTTTCATCATCTTTTGCCTCATAGAGCGATTTTATATCACCACCTGCACAAAAAGCCCTTGCTTCTTTTCCTTTTAAGACGATTAATTTAATATCGTCATTTTCCTCCCATTTAACGAGTTGTTCATGAATCATTTGTACCATATTTAAATTTAAGGAGTTTAAGACTTGAGGACGATTGAGAGTAATTACACCAACTCCATTAAATTTTTCATTAAATAAGACTTCAGTCATCACTATCACACCTTTTTTAGTTTTGGGTAAGCCCTTACAATTAAATCCTACTATTTTATTTATGACTTAGCAAGTTGATAATCTGATTTCTTGCATTCTTTAGTCTTGAATGGTTCAATATACCTATAAGGGTATTTAAGGAGGAATTTATAATGGCGGCAGATTTACTTATTACTTTAACTGCACACGAACGTGATGCAAACAACGTTACAATTGCATTTTCAATGGGTCTTAAAGCTTTACAAGACGGACATTCAGTAGAAATACTACTTTTATCTGATGGTGTGCATGTTGCTTCAGAAGGTTATGCTGATAAGATTGACATCGGAGCACCTTTTGAGCCAATTAACAAGGTTTTACCTGCATTTTTAGCTCATGGTGGGATACTTAATGTCTGTTCTGCATGTATGCAACACAATGGTGTTGCTGAAGATGATTTAATCGAAGGTGCAAACATTGTGACAGCAGACTATGTAGTTGAAGCGCTGATGAAAGCTAATAAAACATTGCAACTCAACTAATAAAAAGGAAGTTACAGCGCTTAGCTGCAACTTCCTTTTTTTATCCCCTTAATTCAACCCGTCTTATTTTTCCGGAGATTGTTTTTGGGAGTTCATTTACAAATTCGATAATTCTCGGATACTTATATGGTGCAGTAATCTGTTTAACATGATCTTGTATTTCTTTAACTAATTGATCAGTTGCTTCAGGTGAATCCTTTCTTAGAATGATAAAGGCTTTGACAACATTTCCTCTAATTGCGTCTGGGCTTGCTACAACTGCACATTCTTGTACTGACGGATGCTTTAAAAGAGCATCTTCTACTTCGAATGGTCCGATTGTATAGCCTGAGGATACGATGATATCATCTGCCCTTCCCTCAAACCAATAATACCCATCAGCATCTTTTGCTGCCCGGTCCCCCGTGACGTAATAAGATCCACGATACTGCTCTGCTGTTCTTTCTGGTTCTTTATAATACTCTCTGAATAGGGCAGGTGTATCTTTATGAATAGCAATATCACCTACAATACCTATTTCTGTTGGCTGACCCTCTTCATCAATAATTTCAACCGTTCCATCTAACATCGGCCTTCCCATAGATCCTGGTCTTAAATCCATTTCAGGTGTCACACCAATTAATAAGGTGTTTTCTGTTTGCCCGTAACCATCTCGAACTGGAATATTAAAGTTATTTAAAAAGATATCAATCACTTCTCTATTTAAAGGTTCCCCAGCTGAAACTGCACTTTTTAGATGACTTAAATCATATTTACCAATCTCATCAACAATTGACATTAAGCGATATTCTGTCGGTGTACAGCAAAGCACATTAATTTTTTCTTTTTCTAAGATATCTAAATAAACTTCTGGTTTAAATGGGCCATGATAAACAAAACCCGTTGCTCCGAGTCCCAGCACTGCTAAAAATGGACTCCAAACCCACTTTTGCCATCCTGGTCCAGCTGTTGCCCACACCTTATCTCCCTCTTTAATATTGAGCCAAGTTTGACCTGCTAGCTTTAAATGCGCATAAGCCCATCCATGTGTATGAATGACACCTTTAGGATTTCCTGTTGTACCTGATGTATAGGATAAAAAAGCAATATCATTTGAATGTGTTTGAGCTGTTTCTAAGTCTTCGGATTGCTTTTCTTTTATTTTATCCAAACTTAACCAACCGGGTTGATCTCCTCCAACAATAAAGTTAATGAGATGATCAATGCCCTCAAGCTCATTAAAATGATCAACATTTGGATAATAAACAATACAGGCCTTTACATCTCCGTGATTAATCCGATACTTTAAGTCCGATGCACGTAACATATCTGAACTAGGTGTAATCACTAAACCAATTTTTAATGCAGCTATATAAACTTGATAAGCATCAATGAGTCTTGGAATCATAACTAAAATAGCATCACCTTTTTTTAAACCCGCATCAATGAAAGCGTTCCCAATTTTGTTAGCTCCTCTAATTAGTTCATCATAAGTGACTTCGACTCTTTTTTGATCTTCATTTTCCCACACGAGTGCTTTTTTAGTAGGGTCTTTTGCATATTTCTCTATTTCCTGTGTCATATTGTACGCTTCCGGTGCAATCAATAAATCTTTTTTCATGTTTATGCCCCCTATATAATGTACATATGTGATTAAAACGAAGGAGCTACTCCCTCGTTTTATTTAATTAAACCAACGCTCTGTGACAATTTTTTTACGCGTATAGAATTGAACGCCATCTTTTCCATTTGTACCTAGATCACCATAAAATGAAGCCTTATTACCTGCAAAAGAAAAGAAGGCCATTGGTGCTGGAACGTTAACATTTACACCAATCATACCTGCGTCAATTTCATTTCTAAATGTTTGAGCAGCTTGACCACTTGATGTATAAATGACAGCCCCATTTGCAAAAGGTGATTGATTGGTTAACTTAATGCCTTCATCTAAATCTTTTACTCTAACTATACTTAAAACAGGTGCAAAGATCTCATCTTGCCAAATTTTCATCTCTGGATTCACTTGATCAAAAATTGTAGCACCAACATAATAACCATCTGCTGTTTCTTCCTTAATTTCGCGTCCATCAACTAATAATTTCGCTCCTTGTTCTACGCCACTATCAATATAGCCTAAGACCCTTTCTTTATTTGTATCACGGATTAAAGGGCCGACAAAGTTTGATTCATCTGATCCGTCACCTACTGTTAATTTTCTTGTTTCTGTAACAAGCTTTTCTATAAATTCATCCGCAATCTCATCAACAACTGCAACAACTGAACAAGCCATACATCTTTCACCACTACTACCAAATGCTGCTCCAATGACACCTTCAATTGTTTTATCTAAATGACAATCCGGCATGACAATTGCGTGGTTCTTTGCGCCTGCTAATGCTTGAACTCTTTTTCCGTGAGCTGTTCCTGTTTGATATACATGGCGCGCAACTGGCTCTGAGCCAACAAAGGACAAGGCTTCAATATCTGGATGTTCTAGCATCGTATTAACTACATCCTTCCCGCCATGCACAAGGTTTAAGACTCCTTTTGGAAAGCCAGATGCATAAAATAAATCAACTAATTTTTCAGCTAAGACAGGTGTTTGCTCAGAAACTTTTAAAACAAATGTATTTCCAACTGCTATGGCAAGTGGAAACATCCATAAAGGAACCATCATCGGGAAGTTAAAAGGAGTAATTCCTCCAACAACACCGAGTGGATAACGCCAAAGTGAACCATCAATCCCTGTTGCAATATTTGGTAAAGCATCTCCCATCATTAAGTTAGGAGCAGATGTTGCTAATTCAACCACTTCTATGCCACGCTGCACTTCACCACGTGAGTCATTAATCGACTTACCATTTTCTTTTGTTAGAATTTGAGCAAGTTCTTCACGATTTTCTTCAAGTAACTGAAGGTATTTAAACAAATAACGCGCACGATTTGGAACTGAAATACTTGCCCAATCAGGGAAAGCTTCTTTAGCTGCCGCAACTGCTAAATCGACATCTTCTTTACCTGATATAGGAACGCGTGCAATAATTTCACCTGTTGCAGGATTCGGTATATCATTAATAAGGTCTGTTTTTGCATCAACCCAACTATCACCTATATAGTTCTTCATTAATTTAACTTGACTCATTTTATCCACTCTCCTATTTTAATTTGATTTTTCTTTGACACGTTCGAATAAAACAGCCATATCCTTAGGACCATAGCCTTCTTGATCTGCTCTTTCATACAAACTTAAAAGCTCTCTACTCATAGGCAAATCAAGTTCTAGCTCTCTTGCTAAATCAATTGCAAAATTCATATCCTTCAGCAATAAACTTAAGGCAAAACCTGGCTCATAATCTCCATGCTTGATAAGGCTATTGTAGTTACGATCATAAATCCGACTTTGACCATAGCTAACATTCAACATATCAAACAACAAATCAAGATCAATCTTTTGTTTTCGAGCTATGTGAAGCGCTTCTGCCACACCTGCTGTATAAAAACCAATTAATAAATTATTAATCAGTTTAACGGTTGTCCCACTATCAATTTCCTCGCCAACATGAAACACATTTTCACCTAACAAATTAAATAAGCTACTCACTTCTTCGAATATCTTTCGCTCACCCCCAACCATAAATGTAAGTGTGCGGTTTTCTGCCCCAATAACGCCACCACTCACTGGTGCGGCGATAAATTTAAGTTTAGATTTCTTTGCTAGATGACTTAACTTTTTATTTAATTCAGGTGAAACTGTGCTTGTATCAATAAAAGTAACATCTGACGTGTAAGTGAATAACCCATCCTTTCCTAAATAGATTGATTCTACAATAGATTCAGCTGGTAGACTGGTTAAAATAATGTCGCATTGTTCAATCAATTCTTGATTCGAGTGAACAGGCTTTCCACCAAAAGATTCAAATGTTTTTAAAGCGTTTTCATTTATATCTGAACCATAAACAATATAGTCTTCAACTAAGTTCTTTGCCATAGGTAAACCCATGTTCCCTAAGCCAATGATGCCAAGTCGCTTCATCTTATTCCCTCCTTTAAATATGATAAGTAGCTTTGTTTATAAAGTGATCTGCTATTCTTCGCTTATTTTCAATTAAGTCCGTTTTAATTCTTGTTTGATTAATCTCATTTAAATAAGGCGTCGCTTCATGGACTAATCTTAAACAAATGGATTCAGCAAGACTTTGAATTTTTATTAAACTCTCTTCACTGATTACATCTGTCAATTCTTTAATGATTTCCTTATTACTTTCTTCTGCTCGAACTAAAACCGCTTGAAATAAATAGATTTCTTTAATCAAATCTGCTATAAGTCTCATTAATTCTTGCTCATCTTCTATCTGAGTTAATTTAACTTTTTCTTCACTTGATAAGGCTTTTAAAACAAGATTTAAAATCTGTTTAGTCTGCAGATAAGCTTTATTTTCAAAGGATAAATCACTTGAAATTATTTCACGATTTTTTTGAATTAGCTTTAAAAAACTCCGTGTCACCGTCAACCGATTTATTTCATTCGTTCCTTCAAAAATACGGTTAATTCTTGCATCACGATACATGCGTTCAATTGGATACTCCTCCATATAACCATAACCACCGTGAATTTGAAGGGCCTCATCTACGACATAATCTAAGCATTCAGATGCCTCTACCTTATTAAGTGCACAGTCTGCTGCATAGTCGGGTAAAATATTTAAAATATTTTTTTCATCGATTGCTTGCTGATCAACTTGACTTGCAGTAAAGTAGCTGCTTGTTTCAGCCTTATAAATTGCCATGGCCATGTTTGCTAATTTCTCTTGAATTAAAGGAAATTCGACGAGGGATTTTTTAAATTGCTCTCTTTCCTTTGCATAGGCTAGACCAGTATCAAATGCTTGTTTTGCTGAACCAAGGTTTGAAAATGCTAGTTTAAGACGGGCAAGATTCAAAATATTAAGTGCGATATAATGGCCTTTACCTTTTTCTCCTAATATATTTTCCTCTAATACATTTACATCTTCTAAAATTAAGGTTGCCGTAGACGAACCACGAATCCCCATCTTTTGTTCCTCTACTCCAACTGAAACACCTGGATAATCACGTTCAACAATAAAACAGGTCATGCCTTCTTCTGTTTTAGCAAAAACAACATAGACACTTGCTAAATGCCCATTGGTGATCCATTGCTTTTCACCATTCAAAGTATAACTTCCATCTTTATTTTCCTTAGCTGATGCTCTTGCTGCTAAGGCGTCTGATCCTGCGTTAGGTTCTGTCAGCGCATAAGCACCAATCCACTCACCACTCACAAGTTTAGGAATATATTTATTCTTTTGTTTTTCACTCCCAAAATAGACATAAGGCAATATACCTACTCCAGTATGAATATTAAAAGAAACACCGAAACTACTCGCAAAACCTAAACCTTCTGCAATGATTCCTGAAACTTTTTTTCCCATTTCCATACCGCCATAAGCCATTGGAACTTCTGCACCGAGTAAGCCAAGTTGACCTGCTTCTTTAAAGAGGAATCGGCTTACATCATAATCATAGGCTTCAAGTTTTTCTAAATTAGGGATAACTTTATGTTCTACAAATTGACTGACAGTTTGTTTAATTAATCTTTCTTCTTCTGAAAAATCTTCCGGACTCCAAGTTGATCTTTCCTTTTCTAAAGTTGGAAATAAATGCGCTCTCATCGTCATATTAAAACTCCTTTCATCCTTCACCCTTATATTATGCAAGTATCGTGCCAACTATTTTTTACTATAAAACCAGGACTTTTAAATCATTTTTCAGCAAATAGTGTCTAGCCTAGACAGCTTCTTAAAAAAGTGTTTAGACACTTACTGGATTTGATAGCGGTTCAATTTATTATAAAGTGTCGCACGCGAAATATTTAAGTTTTTAGCTGCCAATGATTTATTCCCATCGGCTTTTTCTAGTGCAATAATAATTTCATGCTTTTCTTGTTCGATAAGTTCAGCTTCAATTGCTTTGTATGAACTACTGTTTTGAATCTCAAAATTTGAACCACTTTCTTCTAATAGATAATAGCTATATTCGTCTGCTTTAATATGTTGACTTTCAGTTAATACAAATAAACGCTCTAGGACATTCATTAGTTCCCTGACATTTCCAGGCCAATCATAGGTGTAAAACAAACGAATGATTTTTTCATCAATTGTTTTTTCTTCTTGCTTATACTTTTCAGCAAGTTCTTTCATTTTATAAGCGACAATTAAGGGGATATCTGTGATGCGCTTTTTGAGTGGTGGGATTTCAATTGGAATCACATTAAGTCGGTAAAATAAGTCTTCGCGAAAAACACCTTTTTTAACAGCTTCCTTCAAATCTTTATTTGTAGCAGCAATAATCCGGATATCTAAAGGTATTGTTTTTCTACCACCTATTCTTTGAATTTCACGTTCTTGTAAAGCACGCAAGATTTTAACTTGAATATTTAAGGGCATCTCTCCAATTTCATCTAAAAAAAGTGTTCCTCTATTTGCTTGTTCAAACTTTCCAATATGTCCACCACGACGAGCTCCTGTAAAAGAACCATCTTCATAACCAAAGAGTTCGGACTCAATTAAATTGTCAGGAATTGCTGCACAATTGACGCTGACAAAGTTATTTTCAGAGGTAAGGCCCATATCATGAATCGCTTTTGCAAATTGCTCCTTTCCTACGCCGCTTTCACCAGTCAATAAGACTGTTGCTTTTGTTTTACTCGCTTTGATTGCTATATTTTTAGTCCGTGTCATGCATTCACTCTCACCTAAAATATCTTCAAAACGAACCTTTTTTCTTTCTTTGTTATTAAAGTTAATCGCTGGTCTCTCAGGTGTATTTTTCGTTTCTAATTGTTCCATCCGCTGAATCACATCATAAATTTCAGAGACTCCTTCATAAACTAGCATACCGACTGCACCAACAACCTCATTATTATGCCAAATCGGCAGTCGATGAACGATTAAGTTATGACCGGATAGACTGTGCGCTTGACTTCTTTCTGGAACTCCTGTTTTTAAGACTACGGGGAGTCGCGTATTTTCGATGACATTTATTGCTTTTTTCCCAATTGCTTCTTCTTTACTAATTCCTACATACCGACTATAAGCGTCATTGAACACACGGATAATTCCTTGATTATCTACAACTGCTAAGCCTTCATAAGCCGTATCAAAAGATAAGTCATACCATTTAATGATTTCTTCAAGTTCATCTTTCTTTTGACTAAAGGAACGATAATATTCTAAACGACTCGCTTGATCAATAACACCTACAAGTTCTAACTGATTATTTAACACATAAGTAGGAGTTGACTCAATATATTCCATTCGCTCATCTAAGTTAACAGTCGTGTAGACCTGTGTCATCCATTCGATTACTTTATCGCTTTGATTTAATCTTTTACCTTGTAAGGCATGTAAATAATTTTTCACTTGAAAAACACCAATTAGTTTACCTGCACTTACAACAGGAAATTCATGTAAATCAACTTGCATAAATAAATGAATCGCATCACGAACTAATGTATCTTCTGCAAGCATGACATCGATTTCTTTCATCCAATTCTTTACTTGCGCCTTTTCTCTCTTCAAAGAAATCAGATCCTTTCTTTAGTTTATAAAAAACGAATCCACTTTATCTTTTGTTACTGACTCAAGTGTTGAATACGCGTAGTTTGGGTTTAAATCTTTATCTATTAAAACAGAACGAATGCCTTCATAAAAGTCAGCATGATATAAAAAGTGATTTGCTATCACTTTATCAGTCTCTAGACACTCTTTAAGTGAACGTCCTTTTCCTCTCATTAGCTGTTCAAGTGTCACCTTAAGTGAGATAGGTGACTTACTCAGTAAGACTTTCTTTGTTTCATGAGCGAGTCTATCAGAACTTGACTCAAGCGAAACAAGGATTTCCTCGATTCGCTCATACTTAAAGTGATGATCAATAAATTCGTGTTTATTTTCAATTTCACTTTTTATTTTATTTACATTAAATAAATTAATAAGTTCACCTAATTTATATTCAGTATCTAAATGTAAATTCACTTGTTTTAATTGTTCAAATAAATCTTCAATCTGGCTACTTTCAAGATAATAATCAGCTGCACCTATATAAATCGCATCTTTCCCACTAATTGTTTCTGAACTTAAAGCTAAGTATTTACCAATTTCCGAAGGTGCCTTATTTAAAAAATAAGCTGCTCCGACATCGGGAAAAAAACCAATATTCATTTCAGGCATAGCCCACTTTGTTTTTTCTGTTACTATACGGTGAGATGCGCCCTGAGCAAGTCCAACCCCGCCTCCCATAATTATTCCGTGCATTAAAGCAACAATTGGTTTGTTATATTCAGCTATTAATAAATCAAGTTCATACTCTTTTTCAAAAAAGTCACGTGCAATTTCTTTGTTATCCTCCGACATACGGGCCTCGTATAACATTTTTATATCTCCACCTGCACAAAAAGCACGATTTCCATCACTATGCATTAAAACAACTTTAATTTTTGGATCATTCTCCCAAGCAGATAAGGCTTCTTTTAACTTCTCTACCATGTCTGTATTAAGTGAGTTTAAAACCTCTGGACGATTTAAAATTAATTCAGCTAAACCATTTTCATGTTCTTTAATCACAATACTCATTTTAACCACTCCTATTCATGTTTAAATTCTGCTTTTCTTTTTTCAATAAATGCGTGAATTCCTTCGCTTGCGTCTTTTGATTCAAATAATTCAGAAAATAATTCGCGTTCTATCTCATAACCATCAAGCTTGGGGTTTTTACTTGATACAATTGCTTGTGTCGCACGCTTTATTGCTTGATAGCTATTCTTTTCTGTTAAGCTCCTTGCTAGCTGCTTTGCTTGCTGCAAGAGATCTTCTCTTTCATAGACCTCTCTAACTAATTTTAAGTTTTTAGCCTCTTTGGCTGATAACTGTTTACTTGTTAAGATAAGTTCAAAGGCAAGTGACTCTCCTAATAAATCCGTTAAACGTTGTGTGCCACCAAATGCTGGAATTAAACCTAGATTTAGTTCTGGTAAGCCTAAGATAGCCTCTTGACTAGCGAGTCTGATATGGCAAGCTAAGGCTACTTCTAAACCACCACCTAAGCAAGCACCGTTTATTGCAGCAATAACCGGTTTTTTCATTCCTTCAATCTCATCACAAAGGAGTTGGCCTTGCTCTGCTAATTCAATCGCTTTTTCTTTACTTCCTAATGCTGGAATAAATTCTTTAATATCTGCTCCTGCGATAAAAAATTTTCCAGCACCTGAAATTATCACCGCATGTATTTCGGAATCCTTATCTAAATATTCTACGACTTCTCTTAACTCTTTAATTACCTGACTTGATAAAGCATTTGCGGGTGCATGATCAACTTCAATTAGTGCAAGTTGCTTTTCTTTTTTTACATGAATATACTGATTCATTTTTATTCCTCCTTTTTTAACTTACTTATATATTATGCAATTTTCATGCCAAGTTCTTAAATGATAGCGTTTACATTCTTTTGCATGATATTAAGCGTTTTTACTAAATATATCCAGCTATCTGTATAGACGATTATACACATGTCTAAGACAAAATCATAGGTAAAAATAAAAAACCACCAAAAAGGTGGTTTTTTATTAATGTGCGTTGTCGCTTCCGAAGAAGTTTTTAAACGCTTGAACTGCAGTAGCTCTATTCATTGCTGCGATTGATGTTGTTAATGGAATTCCTTTTGGACATACTTGGACACAGTTTTGTGAGTTACCACAAGCTGCAATACCGCTGTCCTGCATTAATCCATCTAATCTTTCACTCTTATTCATCTCACCTGTTGGATGTGAGTTAAATAGACGTGCTTGTGAAATAGCAGCTGGTCCAATAAAGTTGTTTTCTGATTTATCATTTACGTTTGGACACGCTTCTAAACAAACACCGCATGTCATACATTTTGAAAGTTCATAAGCCCACTGACGTTTTTTCTCAGGCATTCTTGGTCCTGGACCTAAGTCATGCGTCCCGTCAATTGGAATCCATGCTTTAATTTGTTTTAAAGCATCAAACATACGCTCACGGTCAATGATTAAATCTCTCACAACTGGGAATGTTGACATTGGCTCTAATCGAATTGGCTGTTCTAATTGATCAACTAAAGCAGCACACGATTGACGTGCCGTACCGTTTATCACCATTGAACATGCTCCACAAACTTCTTCTAGACAGTTCAT
Organism: Bacillaceae bacterium; assembly: GCA_030152985.1. GTDB lineage: Bacteria > Bacillota > Bacilli > Bacillales > Amphibacillaceae > Pseudogracilibacillus. The sequence goes on along the minus strand of JASLIE010000276.1, from coordinate 582 downwards.
ATCCCATTTAACAGGTGTTGTTGTTTCACCCTTAGCGTTAACAGGATTTTTTTGAATTTCCATTAAACCAGATATAACGTTCATATTTGGGCGATAAGGAATTTCAAATGTCTCTTCGTAAGGAGCTGAGTCAGGGCTGTCTTGTCTAGTAATTATAAAAGTTACTGTCTTTTGGTCAGCCATTATTTCTTACTCCCTTCACTTGTAGTTGTATAGTCACGTTTTCTTGGTGGAATTAAAGAAACGTCAACATCTTCATACGTAATAATTGGCTCTTCTTTTTCTTTATCAAATGTTGCAATTGTTGTTTTTAAGAAGTTCTCATCATCACGTTCTGGAAACTCTGGTTTATAATGTGCACCACGACTTTCATCACGTTTATAAGCACCAATCGTAATTACACGTGCTAAATGCATCATGTTCTTTAACTGGCGTGTAAACATAACTGCTTGGTTGCTCCAGCGTGATGTGTCTGTAATGTTAATGTTTTCCCAACGCTTAAGTAGTTCTTGAATTTTTTCATCTGTTTTTAAGAGACGATCATTTTCACGAACAACTGTTACGTTATCCGTCATCCATTCA
>JASLIE010000257.1 GCA_030152985.1 Bacillaceae bacterium | reverse complement strand
AACTGATAACCTGGAATGTTTTTCTCTTTTGTCGTGTAGTCTGTATCAACAATCCCAGTTGCGACATTTCGGTCAGCGATCTCCTTACCATCTTCATCTACATACTTGGTGATGACCTTGCCTTCACGAGTTGGTGGTTGTTTAACTGTGGTGACAGTGTTGTGTAAGTTAACCAGTGTGAACCCACCATCTTGTATCAAGTGTTTTGTGAAAACTGAACCTGCAACACTTCCACCCATCCCGTTAATCGACCCCTTAGGCACATACATATCTCCAATGACACCATATTGCTTGATGTCTACTGTGTGTGCTTCTGGAAAAATCCAAGTGGTTTTTTGAGCAATGATTTCTTGAATGGGTTCAAGTTCAATCGGCCAAGCCGTATTTACGATAGCACCGTCATAGAGCATTGCGCCCCCACTAAACTCAACTTCCTTTGCATCAGAATAGACAATGATTTGCTTATATTGATCAAGCTTAGGCAGGTTAACTTCGCCAATATGAACTTTTTCACCACTTAAATGAACAACTAATACCTCAGGATCCACTTGAGAAGCTTCAAATGAAACAGTTGAACTCGGTTCACTTGTTACAAACTCCTTGTAACCACTCATATAGTGTGTCATTTGGTTTTCAAATGATTGAGTGAGGGTTAAAACATCTTCTAAATCAATAATATGGCGATTACCTGACTTCATTTGAACACGATCATCTGGATCAGCGTGTTTCACATGAACAAAATCACCACCTTCAATTACTAAGGTGTCTCGGTTACCAATAATGTCCCCACCTAAAAGTAAACCAGCAGCATTATTACGTAGCATCTTGTAACCAATAATATTAGCATTATCAGTTGTAGCAGCGGTAGCATAAGAGAACTCATCAACGGCAGTTGTTGAGCTTTTGACTGCAAGAGACCCCTCAACAGAGCCATCTTTCACTACATGCATCCCTAAAACAACCCCATTGTAATCTTTAATATCGGTTGATAAATCTTTAGGTATAGTATTTGGTTTCACTCCAGAACTAGCTAATGGAGTTAAAGGAGGTAAAAGCAAATTAAAAATAAGTGCAAAGATTGAAAGTAAAGCAAGTTTATTTTTCTTCATCATAAAACTCCTTTATTCTAAATTTAAGATAAATTTGATTCTTTCTGCAAATGTTTTTTCTTCATTATAGGAATCCCGTATTTCTACAGCCATTTTAGGATAATTCGTAATGATTGCTGCTGCATCTTGACGGATATATTTGTGTAGTAGCTCTTCTTTATTGACAGTCCAAATCATAATTTGTAAATCAGCATGGGCTGCTTGGTCTAAAACTTTTTTATTAATTGAGAACTCCTCAAGACCGATGAACTCAGTTTCTGTCTTAGGTAGTTTACCAATGTTAAGTGCGCTCACATAACTTGTTTTAATCTTTGGATTTAATGCTTTAATCTCCATTAAAATATCATAATCAAGTGACTGAACAATATAAGACTCAGTGACATCTTTTTCTTCAAGTAAGTTTACAAAGTTTTTAGCAAAGTTTTCTGATTCATTTCCGTGTAATTTAATTTCAACTAAGAGTTTAATATCTTCTTTAATTGCAATGTCAATGTAGTCAGAAAAAGAAGGAATCTTACTTTTAAATCCTTGACTTTCAATCGGAATTCCTTCGAGCTCATCTAGGGTCATTTCACTAATAACACCTGACCTATTAGCCAGTCGCCGTAAGCTTGCATCGTGATAAACGACAAAGTCTTGATCCTTGGTCTCCTGAATGTCCATTTCAACATAATCAGCCTTGACATCAGCTGCGGCTTGAAGTGCTTCAATGGAGTTTTCTAAGGCAACTTCGACATTCCCGCGGTGAGCAATAACCTGTGTAGTCGGCTGATAGATTGTTTCGTTTAAAGACAGACTGTTAAAGCTAATAAAGGCAAGAAGTAAGATAAAACTTAAGGCTGAAAGTTTTTTTCGCTCGCGAATCCACTTTAAAATAGAAGGTCTTGCTTCAGCGATGACTTGAGTATTTTGAAGCTTTGGATAAGCGAGCATCAGCGTTGCATCTGAGAATGTTGGTTGCAGGAGTGCACCGAAAATAAAGATAAAGATTTGTAAGAGTGTTAAAGTAATTCCAGCAACAAAAGGTAAACCAACTGAAAAGTAAGACTCAAACGCAGTTAGTGGTAAAAAGATAAGAGCTGCAGTGATAAGGGTCGTTAGAGAGAAGAGTAGCACAATACTCCCTAAGGTCAGTGTAATGTGAAAAAATTGTCCTTTAGTTTCCCGCCAACTTTTCTTTAGAGCATCTAAAATAGACAGTTCCGGTTCAATGACAAAATAAACGATTGTAAAAATAGATCTGACACTAATGAAAAATAATACCCCGATAAAAAGAAAGAAAACAATTTTACCACCTTTCATCAGCATGAGTTCATCAGTGATAAATTCGGGTATCTTGATTTGCTCAGTTAAGCTTGAATCTAAGCCGATCGAAGCAATGGGTAAAATAATAGCAAAATAAAGTAAGAAAAATAAGGTGTGAAAGCTTAAAAAATACTTGGTTTTTTTAAAGAGCTTAAAGACAATTGATTTAAAGAAAATATGTTGATTTAAGCGCTGATGATAAGCTAGGACAAAAAAGAAACCTAATTCAAAGTAAATAAAGAAAATAAAAATAAAAAGAAAGAGTGAGAGTAGAGCAAGAGCTGTCGGACTTGCAAAGAGACTCTTAAGATTTGTATCTGTTAA
>JASLIE010000243.1 GCA_030152985.1 Bacillaceae bacterium | reverse complement strand
GGTACAAGTTTACCTTGATCTATAAAATCTTTTGCCTCTTTACCCACCGGTGTCTGCTTCGAGATTGCTTCTCGAAACATATCACCAGTAGCTATATGGGCTATTTCATATTTTTTCGCAATTTTTTCTGACATTGTTCCCTTACCACTTCCGGCAGGTCCCATAATTAATAAATTCATACTGTCTCCTTAAATTAGCGATTGAATAATCCCGTGTAAGAACGTTGAGCCATACGGCCTTGTAGTTCTTTAACAGTCTCAAGAGCAACACCAACTACAATGATAACACCAGTTCCACCGGGTGCCGTTGCCTGAGGTATAAATCCTTTAGTCAATAACGGTAGTAATGGTGGCAATACTGCTATAAAAGTTAGGAAGATTGCTCCCAGTACCGTAATTCTATTTAATATTACCGTTATATGACGCTCAGTATCCTTACCTGGTCTTACTCCAGGAATATAAGAATTGTTTTTACCGAAGTTTTCTGCAATTTTTTCCGGATCCACTGTTAAGTGGGTATAAAAGAAAGTAAATGCAAAAATTAATACGGCATAAATTGTAATTCCAACCGGATGGTTTAAGTTAAAATAAGTTTGTAAGAACTTAAACACTGACGACTGTTGATTAATATAACTTAACGCAATGATTGGTGCCTGAATAATCGCTCCTGCGAAGATAACTGGCACAACGCTTGCTGAGTTAATTTTCAACGGTAAATGGTTCATATTACGTCCTCTTGTCGCACCGCTACTTGAAGAATATTGAATTGTAATTTTACGAACAGCTTGGTTCATAAAGATAACTAAGACTACGATCGCAATATTCACCAATACATATAGCGCAAAAAACAATATACCTTTTAATGAATTTCCATTAGCGGTTATCATTGAATCAAAAGCCATTTTATATGTAACAGGCATTCTTGATATGATACCAGCCATAATAATCAAGGAAATTCCATTTCCTACTCCTTTGGAAGTGATTTGATCACCTAACCAAAGTAAGAACATAGTTCCTGCAATCATAATAGTCCCCATATAAAATAGAGATGACCATGATGTATCAACCAACACATCTTTATAAAGATTCATTAATGTTATTGATTGAACATATCCTAAGACTACTGCAAGATAGCGCGTAATTTTATCCATTTGCATTTGACCTTGTTGACCGGATTTGGCCAAGTCACTCAAATATGGAATGATGTCCATCGACAATAGCTGAATAATAATTGACGCAGTAATATATGGACCCACACCTAATGAGAAAACTGAGAAAGACTGTAACTGTCCACCTCCCAGTATGCTCATCATTTCTAATAGTGAATTTGGCTCCATTTGCGCTGATAATTTAATATGATCAACGTTAGGAACAGGAATAACTGTACCTAACATATAAATCAGCAACATTGCGAGAGTGAAAATAATGCGTGTTCTGATTTCTTTATTTTTGAATAAATCAGTTAGAAAACGGATCATTAAATCACCTCTGCTGTTCCACCTAAGTTTTCAATAGCCTCTTTTGCTGATTTAGAAAATGCATTAACTTTAACATTAAGTTTTTTATCTAATGTGCCATTTCCTAATACTTTTACACCATCAAGTGTTTTATTAATCACACGATTCTCTAAAAGCAATTCAATGGTTACATCAGTTCCATCTTCAAATCTGTTTAAATCTTCTAAATTCACAACTGCGTATTGTACCTTATTGATATTAGTAAATCCGCGTTTTGGAATTCTTCTATATAAAGGTGTTTGTCCACCCTCAAATCCAGGTGCAGATTTTCCACCACTACGAGCTAATAGCCCTTTGTGACCTCTTCCTGCTGTTTTACCTGAACCTGAAGCATGTCCACGTCCAACACGTTTACGTTCACGACGAGCACCTTCATTATATTTTAATTCATGTAATTTCATAAAGGTCTCCTCCTAGTTACGTACTTCTGGTACTGATAATTCTCTTAGTTCAGCAACTTCATCAACCGTTCTTAAATTCTCAAGAGCGTCGAATGTTGCACGTACCATATTAATTGGTGTACGTGATCCAATACATTTAGTAAGGACATCCGTAACACCTGCAAGCTCCATAACATCACGAATCGCACCTCCTGCGATAACTCCTGTACCCTCTGAAGCAGGTCTCATAAATACTTCTCCTGCACCAAAGTCACCGATAATTTCGTGAGGTATGGTTCCATTAATCATTTTAACATGTACTAAGTTTGACTTAGCATTGTCAACTGCTTTACGAATTGCATCTGGAACTTCATTTGCTTTACCTGTTCCAAATCCAACACGTCCCTTTTTGTCACCAACGATCACTAGAGCGGAAAAGCGAAAACGACGTCCACCTTTAACAACTTTAGTAACACGATTGATGGTCACAACGCGCTCTTCAAACTCTTGTTCACGTTGATTTCTTCTTGGTCTACGACTCATTTTTACCTCCTAGAACTCTAGTCCAGCTTCTCTAGCTGAATCTGCTAGTGCTTTTACACGACCATGATATAAA
>JASLIE010000242.1 GCA_030152985.1 Bacillaceae bacterium | reverse complement strand
AAACATCACAGTCAGATAAATCAGTGAGTAATAAAACATAGTATCTGCCCACTTAATATCATCTTTTGTAAAAAATCCGCTGATTGCAATTCCAATCCACACAAGATTTAAAGTCATTCCAACAATAATAAATGACATCCCAAGTGACCCTAAAAACATCGGGAGCGGAAGCAGTAAGGCAACATAGAGAAGCGACTGACGCTTGGTCATTTGAAAACCGTATTTAACTGGTAACATTGGGACACCTGCTGCTTTGTACTCCTCATAACGCCTCATAGCAATCGCAAAAGTATGCGGAATTTGCCATAAGAAAAGCATGACAAAAAGTACAATTGGAACAATGTGATTAGCTGGCATGAGAGCTGCCCAACCAATTAAAGGGGTAAAGGCGCCAGAAACGCTTCCGACAACAGTGTTTAAAGTATACTTCCTCTTAGTTAAAAAAGTATATAAAACAACATAGGTAAACCAACCTAAAAAGGCGTAAATCGCGGCCTCAATTGTCGTAAAGGCAATAATCACAATTCCTAGAATAGAAAAAATAATCCCCATCCATAAAACTGAACGCATAGAAAAAGTTCCTGTTACTGTCGGTCTAGCTTGCGTTCTCTTCATTTCTTTATCTAGGTCAACCTCATACCAATTATTAAGCATTAAGGCACCTGCAATAACAAATAAACTACCAATTGTAACAAGTAGAAAGACATCTATTTTAATTAAAAAATCTGCTTTTAAAAAATATAAGGCCAACCAATAACCTGTTATAACAGGTAGGACATTGGCAATTAAAACAATTCCTTTTACAAGTCGCTTAAAATCATTTAAAAAATCCTTAAGCGTGCGTTTTTGATTCACTGCTTGATTCATTTCTAACCACTTCGCTTCCAAAAATATTTACCCTCTTATTGTAACATGCAAATTTCAAGCAATCTAATAAAGACAAGTTAAACTGATAGAACTGTTAAGTGTAAACTGTAAATAAATACGGTTTCAACAAGCGTTAGAAGAATAGCATATCCCATATTATACTTCATGATCACCTGAAAAATCGGTTCTTTTAACAGGTTAGAAACAATGATATTTACCGGTGTAACCGGTGATATTACAGTTGAAACGGACCAAGCTCCTAACAAAGTTAGCGCCATCGTTAAAACATCGATTCCTAAGTCCGTATATGAAACTGTCGCAATGAAGGTGCTTATTGTTACGATTTGATGAACACCTAAAAATGATAAAGTAGCGATAAATATAATCGTAAGTAAAATCATTAATATAACCGATTGATTTGCTAAAAAACTCCAAATGCCGGTCATAAACTGAGCAAGCTTGGTTTCTGATAAGACAACTCCAAAGAAACCAGCTGCTAGTAAAAGGTTTACCTCATTTGCTTTTTGTGGTAATAAATGACTTAAAAAAGACTGAGCCTCTTTAATAAACCCTTTTCCCTGCTTTAAATAAACACTCCAAAGAAGGGCAAAGACCAAGACCGTTAAGGCGATTAATACACTGACATTTAAGGAGACCTTCCGCTCAAAAGTAAAGATAAAAAATGTTAATCCCCCAATGACAATGACCAGTTCAAGTAACTTAGATTTATCTGAGGGAAAGGACTCTAAGCTCGGTGTAAACTGAATCTTCTTTGATTCATAATACTTAAACAACAAAAGTGCTGTTAAAACCTGTATGACACTTAAGAAAAGCCCATAAGGAATGAAGTCAGAAACAGAAATACCAAGTGTAAAGACAACTAAAAAAACCGAGGCAAAATAAGGCGACCAAGACTGAACTGAAATAAACCCACGTACATAAACACGCCCTAATAATTCATTAGGTAACTTCATTCGTTCAAACATTGAATGAATGATAGAAAGCGAACCAATATTTGTGATTGGACCAATTAATGAAAACAAAGCGGTCATAAATCCATACAGCAAACCAGGCTTCTCTTTGATTGGCATAGCAAATCCTGCTAAATGATTTTGATAGTCTCCTGATTTAATCGGAATTGAAAGAATCGGCACAATTAAAACAAGTACAATAAGTGGTAAGTTTTTAGTTAAGCTCTCACTCCACTCAAGCAAACTTGCTTGATTAACTAATAAAAGAGTACTTCCGATTAAAATCATTGCTATTCCGAAATACTGAGTCATACCACGACTATAGATAAGTGTGATTAAAATCACTAGAGCAGTTAAAATCGTATAAGCAATAACCAAGCCCTGTGACGGATAAAATTGTTCTAAAATAAACAAGCTTATTAATAAAATTAAGAGTAAATTACTAATTCGTTTCATTTTTTCACCTACTTATCTTTATTATACAGATTGATTTATAAAGCGCTTAGTTAATTGACTTTTATTTGCTTTAAGTTAAAATGAATGATAGTCAGTCATTTTTGGAGGTGTCATAATGGATAATAAAAAAGAACTGATCACACAATCTGCGATTAAAGCCTTTCAAGCTAAGGGAATTGATAAAACAACCGTCTCAGATATAGTCAAAGGGGCCGGAATTGCTCAAGGTACCTTCTATTTATACTTTCCTTCAAAATTAGCTGTCATGCCTGCGATTGCTGAAGTCATGGTAAATAAAATTAGAGAACGTTTTAAAAGCCAAGTCGATCTTAAGGCGCCTTTTGCAGATCAAGTCGAGCAATTCATTACAATGAAATTTCAAGTCACACAAGAATATAAAGATATATTCGCACTCATCTATGCTGGGATGGCTTCAACAGAGTACTTGAATGAATGGGAGGCTATTTATGCTCCTTACTATGAGTTAGTTGGTTATATGCTAGAACTTGCTCAAGAAAAAAAGCAAATCATTCAAACAATCGAACCAAAAAACTACGCTATTTTATTAATCGGCTTAATTGAATCTGCTGCGGAGCAAGTTTTTTTATACGCACCGGAAAACGAGCATGAAATTAAATTAAAGAAACAAGAGGTACATCACTTTGCACTTCTTGCTTTATGCGAAAATTAAAGGAGTCAAAAATGAATAAATCATGGTATTATGTCTTTTTAACAAGCTTATTTGAACTGATATGGTTATACGGTTTTAATGTCGCTAGTACATGGTGGCATTGGATAATTATCTTAATCTTTGTTTATTATGACCTGCAGTTCCTATCAAAAGCAGTCGAAGGTCTACCAACCGGAACAGTCTACGCAATTTTTGCTGCTGCAGGAACGATTGGAACAGTCTTAATGGATGCCTTTTTATTTGGTGAAACCATTACAAGTGGAAAACTCTTCTTTATTGGCGTTATTTTAGTCGGAGTAATTGGTTTAAACTTATCTGACAGTCAAAAAGAAGTTCCAGAAGGGAGTGCGAACTAATTGGGTTGGTTACTTGTCTTTTTTGCTACAATTATGGAGATGGTTGGTGTTTATGGCCTTAACTTTTATAGCCAAAAGAAAACCCTGCTCACCTTCTTAGTTTACTATGGAGGGCTGGCTGGATCCTTTGC
>JASLIE010000234.1 GCA_030152985.1 Bacillaceae bacterium | reverse complement strand
GCTGATTTAAATTGTGCCTTTGCCTTACGCTGCATGTAATCTTTATCAACTTGAATACCTGCATCTCTAAGTTCTTTTAGAAGTTGGACAGCTCGCTGATTGACTGCATCACCAAAAGTAACTAAATAACAATCTAAGGAATGATCAATTGCTAAGTCTACTTCTTCAGCTTCTAAGGCAAGCATGAGTCTTTCTAATCCCATTCCAAAACCAATACCAGCTACATCAGGTCCACCAAGCTCCTCTGATAAGCCATTATATCTTCCGCCACCAAGCAGTGTTGTAATTGCACCAAAACCTTCATGAGAACTCATAATTTCAAATGCCGTATGATTATAATAATCCAACCCCCTAACAAGCCTTGAGTCAACTTCATAGGGAATTTTCATGCTGTCTAAGTAACTTAAAACTGTCTCAAAGTAGTCTTTAGATTCTTCATTTAAATGATCAAGAATCGAAGGAGCTGTTGCCACCTTCGGATGTTCGTGATCTTTTTTACAATCTAAAATACGTAAAGGATTTTTCACAAGCCGACTCTGACAATCTGTACATAACTCATTGATAACAGGTGTAAAGTGTTCTACCAGTGCATTCCGATGACTCTGTCTACTCTCTTGATCCCCTAAACTATTAATAACTAGCTTAACTGATTCAAGCCCTAATTTTTCATAGGCAGACATAGCAAGGGCGATTACTTCAGCATCAACACTCGGGTCTGCACTTCCTAGTACCTCAACACCAAATTGATTTAACTGTCTCATTCTTCCGTGTTGAGGGCGTTCATAGCGAAACATTTGTGCGAAATAATAAAGTTTATTCGGTTGGTCTGGTAACCCATAAAGTTTATTTTCAACAAAGGACCTGACGACTGGGGCTGTTCCTTCTGGACGCAAGGTAATACTACGCCCCCCACGATCATCAAAGGTATACATTTCTTTTTGGACAATATCGGTTGTATCCCCAACACCACGCTGAAATACTTCGGTGTGTTCAAATAAAGGTGTTCTAATTTCTTTAAAGTTATAAAGTTTTGCTAATTGGCTCAATTTTTCTTCGACGTATTGCCATTTAACCGTATCTTCTGGAAGTAGGTCGACTGTCCCTCTTGGTGCGATTAATTTCATTTCAATTCCTCCTTCAAATAAAAAAGTCCCTCTTTCATAGATATGAAAAAGGGACGAGATTCTACCCGCGGTACCACCCTAGATAGTATACAACTGTATACCAGCTTCACAGATAACGCCTGTTTTGCGACTTAATCTACTCCATTCAATTAAGTTCTTCAGTGAGTGTCTTTCATCAATTTGAATTTAGCTAGTATTTTCAGTCAAGATACTATTTCCTGTCTAATTTTAATTGATTACTCTCTCCGTCCATAGATTTAATTATTAGATTAATCATTATGATATTGTTTATCTAAATAATTGTCAAGTAAGTCACTCAATTAGTTTTCCGGCTTCTGTTTCTAAAATAAGCGTCACTGGACCGTCATTAATCAGTTCGACCTCCATCATTTCACCAAATAAACCCGTTTGAACTGAAATAGCTTCTTCTTGAATTAACTTATTAAATAAATTATACAAGTGTTCAGCTTTTCTGGGTTCAGCTGCTTTTGTAAAGTTGGGTCTTCTTCCTTTCCTAACATCAGCATATAAGGTGAATTGAGAAATTGATAAAATACTTCCGCCTGTTTCTTGAATGGATAAATTCATTTTATCTTCTTCATCTGCAAAAATTCGAAGTGAAATCATTTTTTGAACTATTTTTTTAACATCTTCTTCTGTATCTGATTCACTTATTCCGACAAGTGCAACTAAACCATGGTCAATTTGTCCGACAACTTCACCTCTTACTATGACGCTTGCGTTTTTTGACCTTTGAATTATAACTTTCACATCATCACTCCTTAATGAACTGTTCGTGTAACTGCATAGATGTCTTCGACCTGTTTAATTTTACTGACAACTTCATGCAGGTGTTTTCGATTATGAATTAAAACCGTTAAATGAATGTGTGCTATTTTATGCTTATCTGCACGACCGCTCACTTCAGCAATCTCTGTGTTAATTTCATTAACAGCCAATAAAACGTCATTTAAAAGACCCTTCCGGTCATAACCTGAGATTTCTAAATCAAGATGATAATCTTTACCAGCTGTTGAATAATCTCTCCATCTGACTTCTAAGAATCGGTCCTCAATCCCTTCTCCTTGGATATTTGGACAATCTGTTCGGTGAACAGAAACACCACGACCTTTTGTAATATAACCAATAATATCGTCACCTGGCACCGGATTACAACAGCGTGATAAGCGAACTAAAATATTATCGATGCCTTCAACGATGATACCTGAGTTATGTTTTGGTGATTTATCACGATAAGATGTCTTGAGCTCATCAAGTTTTTGTTCAGTTAACTCTTCTTCTTGGCGTCTAATCTCTTCAGTTAAACGCGTCACAATTAAAGCGCCTGTAATTCCTTGATAACCAACGGCTGCATACATATCTTCTTCAGATGAAAAATTAAACTTTTCACATACACGTGAGATATTTTCCTCAGTGAGTACCTCTTTTAAGCTTAAATTAAGTGCTTTAATACCTGATTCAACTTCTGTTCGCCCTTTTTCAATATTTTCCTCACGTCTTTGTCGCTTAAAATATTGTTTAATTTTATTTTTAGCTTGAGAAGATTGTGTCAACTTTAACCAATCTTGTGAAGGCCCGTAAGAGTGTTTTGATGTGATTACCTCAACAATATCACCATTATTCAACTTATAATCTAAGGGTTCCATTTTACCATTAATTCGTGCGCCGACAGTTTTATTTCCGATTTCAGTATGGATACGATAAGCAAAATCAAGTGGAATTGAGCCTGAAGGCAGTTCAATGACATCTCCTTTAGGTGTAAAAACATAAACCATATCAGAAAACAGATCAATTTTTAATGATTCTACAAATTCTTCTGCATCATGCGTTTCATTTTGCCAATCAAGGATTTCTCTGAACCA
>JASLIE010000159.1 GCA_030152985.1 Bacillaceae bacterium | reverse complement strand
GTGATTGAATTTGATGATCACTTTTTCTTATGTGGGCAATAAACATATCATCCCCCCTAATATACATTTAATACAAATTAAGTTAATTATACCATTTTATTTATTTAAAACAATTTCTATATTTCTTAAAAAAATAAGCATTTTAATTAAATAAACTTTTACTATTTGATAATTGAACATAAAAATAAGCAATTCACACAAAGGTGAATTGCTTATCTAAAATTACATTGAACTAAAATGTTTTACTACTCTCTAAAATTACATTGAACTAAAACCTCAAAAATAAGTTTACTAGGCTTAATTTAAGCTTTTAGTTTTAATCCTTTAAATCAGTATATCATAAATAGTTGTTTATTTTCTATTAAATTCCAAGTTTCCTATTCTAACTTTTCTACAGATAAAGTATTAATTTGTGCAGGATCAGACTCCATGATATGACCGTCATAACCAACTTTCACTTGGTCGTTTACCTGGAAGTCAGTTGAATCATTTATTGATAAATCAATCAGGATGTTTCCGTGCGCACTTTCAATTAGTGCAGTTGAATCAAATAGCTCAACGATTGTTCCTGTTAAATAAAAGTCAGGTTTTTCTTCAATATTACCTTCTTCGCTACAGCCGCTACTTACGATTAACATACTGAATAAAAACACTTGCATGAGCCTTTTCTTCAAATTGATTCATCTCCTTTAACGAGTTGGTACACTTGCATTAATTCTTTATTTTTAAAAATTTTCGGAACAGGATAAAGGGGGATTGTTTCTGCTTGGGCACGTTTTACCATAAGTTCGAGATCTTCACTTTTAATAATCGGTAAGTGCTCCGGGATTTTAAACTGACGGTTCATTTCACGAATAGCTTGAATAAAGGCTTCTGCCTTTTCGCTATTTGTTCCTCCTTGCTTTAAGCCAATTAAGTCTGCGAGTTCTGAGAGTGGCTGATCAACTGATAAACCATAGAACTTTAAGACATGTGGCATAATAACCGCATTCGCTAGACCATGTGGTAAGTTATAAAAGCCACTTAATGTGTGGGCGATTGCGTGAATATACCCAACATAGGAACGTGTAAAGGCAAGTCCAGCGAGATAGGCAGCCTCTTGCATGTGCTGCCGAGCTTCTAAGTCATCACCCTTTTCGTAAGCTTGGGGTAAATAATCAAAGATAAGCTTGACCGCTTCTTTTGCATATCGACGTGTTTCAGCAGTTGTACTTTGGCCAATATAGGCTTCAACAGCATGTGTTAAGGCGTCCATTCCAGTCGTCGCTGTAACAGATTTCGGAAGTTTTAGAGTCAGTTCTGGATCTAACACAGCTAAATGAGGAATTAAAGCGTGATCTGTCAAAGCATATTTTTCATGTGTGATAGGGTTTGAAACGACAGCTGCAAGCGTGCCTTCGCTTCCTGTGCCCGAGGTTGTCGGAACGGCACAAAAATAAGGCAGGGGCTTGCGCACTTTAAATAGGCCTTTAAGTTGGCTAACTGATTTATTAGGGCGAACAGTTCGTGCCGCTACAGCTTTTGCACAATCAATCGGCGAGCCACCACCAAATGCTATGAAAGCCTCACATTCAGCCTCAAGATACAAGTCACAAGCTTTTTCTACATTTTCAATGGTTGGGTTAGCTACTGTTTCGTCAAAAATTGTATACTTAATCCCTACTTCATTTAACTTGTTTAAAAGTGGATCCATTAATCCGAGCCCAACAATTCCGCGATCAGTCACGATAAAAACATGCTTAATTCCTTCACGCTTTAAGCGCTCAGGTAAGTGAAGCACACTCCCCTCTCCTTGTAAAAGTTCTGGCAAGCGCCAAGGTAAAAATGGTGATATCATCCGAACAAGTTGTTGAAAGACTCGCGCATATAATCCTTTCATTAAGCCACCTACTTTTTTCTTATTATATAAATCTTATAACTTAAAAACAATCTTAATTAAGTAAAAAAGAGAAATAAATCATTTGATTCATTTCTCTTTTTATTTATTCATTTTTTCATTTGTTTGAATCCTTTGAAGCATATCACTTAAACTATAGTCTCTAAGCACTGCTTCCATCGCTTCTTGAGCTTGGATAAATACCGGATCAATTGTCGCTTGTATATTTCGACCAACTAAACAGTCTGGATTTGGACGCTCATGGATTGAGAATAAAGCGTCTTCTTTTACGACTTCAACAGCTTGATAAACATCAAACAAACTAAGCTCAGACAAATCTTTTAAAAGTGACATACCTGCTACCCCTGGACGCACACTCACTAAGCCTGCTTTCTTTAACATCCCTGTTATTTTACGGACCACTACCGGATTTGTATTAATACTTCTAGCCAAATATTCAGAGCTACACTTCTCTTTCGGATTTGTCTCTAAAAGCACTAAAATATGAATGGCCACTGAAAACCTGCTACTTATTGACATAAATCCACCTTCTTAAATCAGATTAATTAACCTCAGTATAACACACTTATTCCTTGATTTACTTATTGACAAAAATATAACCTGTAACTATAATAGTTACATGTAATGGAGGTTATTACATGTATCTGATAGGAGGAATAAAAATGAAAATAGCAATTATCGGTGCAAATGGTAAAGTAGGTCAACTCGTATTAACTGAAGCTATTAATCGTGGGCACGAGCTAACGGCGATCGTTAGAGATGCCTCGAAGCTAAAAGCTAAGGAAAACATTCATCAAATCATCGAGAAAGATATTTTAGATTTAAATAAGGAAGACATTGAAGATTTAGATGTTGTTGTTAATGCTTTTGGTGCCCCTTTAGGTGAAATGCAGGCGCATATTGATGCTGGACGTGCTTTAATTAGAGCGGTCGAGGGGACAAAAACACGCGCCATCATTGTCGGTGGAGCTGGTAGTTTATTTGTTGATGCTGAAGAAACAATCCGACTATCCGATACTGAAGACTTTCCTCAAGCATTCATTCCAACAGCTAAAGGACAGGGACAGAACTTAGAGGATTTAAAGGCAACAAAAAATTTAACATGGACCTTTATTAGTCCTTCTGCTATGTTTGATCCTGAAGGAAAGCGCACAGCTAATTATCAGTCAGGAAAAAATCAACTCCTTGTAAATTCAAAAAACGAAAGTTACATTAGTTATGCAGACTATGCAATTGCTCTTGTAGACGAAATTGAAGACCCACAACATATAAATGAACGTTTCACTGTTGTCGGTGAAGGTGAATAAATATACCCACTAGCTTGCGAGCTGGTGGGTATATTTTTTTATATTCTTCTTAAAATCTTGCGACCTAGTCAATCTATCGTTATACTTTTTTTAGT
>JASLIE010000151.1 GCA_030152985.1 Bacillaceae bacterium | reverse complement strand
TGAAGGGAGTCGAACCCTCGACATCAGCTTGGAAGGCTGGAGTTTTACCACTAAACTACACCCGCATTTTTGCGTTTGTTTTTTGAAGCCAAGTTCTATTATATGAGTTTCATTTTTAAATGTCAACTTAAATCTTTTTTCCATATAAAAAGCCCTTATACTTAAGATATAAGGACTGTTTATTTAGATTTTTTTATGTTGGTCATAATATTGTACACCATATTGAGAGCCTTCTGAAAGCATGGCTGAATTATCTAACTTATCAAGATCATCTAACATCTGACCAGGTTTAGCAGCTAACTTGACATTACGTTTAAATGGAATCTTTTTCTCCTCATCACGAACGACTAAGTAAATAACTAAGCCCACACCTAAACTTAATAATGATGCAATAATTGTAATCATTGTGTTTCTACTCATTTAAATCACTCTCCTCATGAGATAAAATACCCTTTAAACAATGAAGTTAAACAAATTTTTATTCTAAAGATTTTCAGTGTATAATGTAAGTGTTAGCCTATCTAAAGGAGAGACTTAATTTGAAAAATGATAAAAAACCGCTCATCATTATTATCATCATGATTATTATGATTGTTGCTGGACTTGCTTTAGCTCAATATATGTTTAAACAAGTTGATATTCAATTAGAGAGAAACGAAGAATCAAAAACTCAATATGATCTACCTTCAACATAAAAATAAACGCTCCTCATTGAAGGAGCGTTTATTTTTTATATACTTTCGATAATTTCGAGACCTGTAAACCTTCTAGAGTATAGAAGTCAACGACGATTTCATTAGCTAGTCGTAAAATAGCATAAGTACTGTCAGGATAGTGACGGGCTTGTTTCAAACTTCCAGGATTAATAAATAATTGATTTCCTTCTCTTAGACTCCCAGCAACATGAGTGTGACCAAAACAAATAATATCTGCTTCTAATTCCTCAGCTCGGTAACTGAGTTGAGTTAAATGAGATTTTACATTATATAAATGACCATGTGTAACAAAGATTCGCTGATCATTTATGTCAAGGACTCTTTCTTGAGGATAATCTGTATCATAATCACAATTTCCACCTACACTCTCAAAGTGTGAAAGTCTTGAGTAAGCTAATTCTGAATCGCCACAATGAATGACATAGTCTGTTTGGTGTCTTGTAACTACTTGATCGATTTCTTTGATTAAACCGTGTGTATCACTCATGATAAGTATGGACACACTATTTTCTTCAGACTTCATTTGCTTTCAACCACTTTTTAAATTGATGAAGCGCTTCAGCACGATGGCTAATAAAGTTTTTCTCAAATTGAGTTAACTGAGCCATTGTTTTAGTGTAACCTTTTGGAATAAAAATCGGATCATAACCAAATCCTCGTTTTCCCCTCGGACCAAATGTGATTTCACCCTCACATACACCTTCTTTAAAAACGATTTCTTTACCTGGACGATAAAAAGCAAGTACCGACACAAACTGAGCCGTACGCTGATTTTCATCTACATCCTTCATTTCTTCTAAAACTTTTTCATAGTTTGCTACATCGTCACCATGATTACCTGCATAACGGGCTGAGTATACACCAGGCCTTCCGTCTAAGGCATCAATCATTAAACCCGAATCATCAGCAATTACTGGCTTATTGAGCTTTTTACCGATTGTTTCTGCTTTTAATTGTGCATTAGCATAAAAGGTTTCTCCTGTTTCTTCTACTTCGTCTAGTCCTTTAAAATCGTAGAGAGATTTAAGCTCTATATCATATTCTTCAAGTAATAATTCAAACTCTTCAATCTTTCCTTTATTATGTGATGCTAAAATAATTTCTTTCATTTCATTCACTCTTTCCGATTCGTTTTGCTATTGGTCCTAAGACTTCTTTTTGAACTTGAATCAGCTCTTTTATGGCTTGTTTTGATCCTGACAGCAAGTCGTTTAATTCATCTTGACTAAAGGTTGCTTCTTCTCCTGTTCCTTGAATTTCAACAAATTGACCTTCACCTGTCATCACAATATTCATATCAACTTTTGCGTTAAAGTCCGCTTCATAATCTAAATCTACCTGAAGTTTACCATCTGATAAAACTCCTGCTGAAATGGCTGCTAAAAAATCCGTTAGAGGACATGATTCAATCTCTTCTTCTAACATCAATTTCTCCATAGCAAAGGCTACAGCTATAAAAGCACCTGTAATTGAAGCTGTTCGTGTACCGCCGTCCGCTTGAATGACATCACAATCAACCCAAATTGTTCGCTCACCTAAAAGGTCTAAATCTACAACTGAACGAAGCGATCGACCAATTAACCGCTGAATTTCCATTGTGCGACCACTTACTTTCCCACGTGAAGCTTCACGTGTATTTCTTGTATTTGTTGCCCTTGGTAGCATGGAATATTCTGCTGTAATCCATCCTTTACCTTGCCCCCTTAGAAAATGCGGAACACGGTTTTCAATACTTGCATTACAGATAACTTTCGTATCCCCCATCTCAATAAGGACAGAACCTTCTGGATGTTTAATATAATGTGGCGTAACCTTTACTCTTCTTATTTTAGTCATTGCTTAACTCCCTCTAATTCAATTCTTTTTATACATACTTTCTCTGTTTGATTTATATTATCTGAAAAAATTGTCT
>JASLIE010000125.1 GCA_030152985.1 Bacillaceae bacterium | reverse complement strand
AATTAGAATTTCCTGAGGTTGAATCAGAATTTCATGTTGGTAATCAACCGGTTTATTCAATTATTGCAATGGTTGAATAAGCAAAACCCTTACTACTTAGGTAGTAAGGGTTTTTTAATTTTAAACTGATATAATAGAGTTAAGAGCTAAGAAAGAGTGATAAATTATGTTAAGCAAATCTGTTAAAGAGGTAAAGGGAGTCGGTGAAAAGTTAGGTGAAAATCTTGAGTTAATGGATATAAAAACTATACGCGATTTGCTTTATTATTTTCCATATCGTTTTGAAATTCATGAAATAAAAGATATTTCCGAACTGACTCATAATGAAAATGCAACAATCGTTGGACGTGTTTTAGAAAGGCCAGTTGTTCAGTATTATGGACCAAAAAAGTCACGATTAACATTTACATTAATGGTAGGTGATATAGCAGTTCGGGTGACCATGTTTAATCGAGCTTTTGCTAAACATCATTTACCGAAAGATACACTTGTGACTTTAACAGGAAAGTGGGATGCTCACCGCCTTCAACTAACAGCGAGTCAGTATAAGGTAGGAGTAGCCAATGAAGAAGCTGAAATTAAACCTTATTATTCAACAAAAGGAAACTTAAGTGCTTTTCAATTACAAAAATTAATTAAAGAAGCTTACGATAGTGTTAAAGATGTGTTAATCGATCCCTTGCCAGTAGACTATTTAGAAAGCTATAAATTACCAAATTTAAAACAAGCGCTTTATCGCATACACTTCCCTAAAAATGCGGAAGAATTAAAGCATACAAGACGACGTTTTAAATATGAGGAACTCTTATTATTTCAACTTAAAATGCAGTTTTTAAGAAAAAGGACGCGAGAATCAGAATTCGGAAGTGCTTTAAATTATTCTGAAGCAGAACTTAAGGAGTTTATGAATAGCTTACCCTACAGATTAACAAATGCTCAGGAGTCGGCATTAAACGAAATCATAATCGACCTTAAGTCACCTTATCGAATGAACCGTTTATTGCAAGGGGATGTCGGTTCTGGAAAGACTTTAGTTGCATCTCTTGCTCTTTATGCGGTTGCACTAGGAGAGGGACAAGGTGCTTTGATGGTTCCTACTGAAATTTTAGCTGAACAACATTATAAAACTTTTATTGAGTTATTCGAAGACCTTGTTGAAGTAAGACTTTTGACAGGGTCAACTCGAACAAAAGAAAGAGAATTGATTTTAGAAGAATTAAGAAATGGTAAAGTTGACATATTAATTGGAACACACGCACTCATTCAAGCGGATGTTGACTTTAAACAATTAAGGTTAGTTATTGTAGATGAACAACATCGATTTGGTGTTGAACAACGACGAATCTTAAAAGATAAAGGTCAAAATCCAGATATGTTATTTATGACAGCTACCCCGATTCCTAGAACGCTAGCAATTACAGCCTATGGTGATATGGATGTTTCGATTATTAATGAAATGCCAGTGGGAAGAAAACCTGTTAAGACTTATTGGGTAACTGAAAGCTACCTTGAACGAATTTTAAATTTTATCAAGAAACGCGTCGATCAAGGCGAACAAGCCTTTATCGTTTCTCCTTTAATTGAGGAGTCTGAAAACTTCGATTACCAAAATGCCATTGATTTACATACACAACTCACACACTATTATCAAGATAAGGCAGTTAATGTCGGTTTATTACATGGGCGTCTGACTCAAGAAGAAAAAGATGCGATTATGCTGGATTTTATTGATAATAAAATACAAATTATAGTAGCAACAACAGTCATAGAGGTTGGTGTCAATGTACCGAATGCAACAATTATGGTTATTTTTAATGCCGAACGTTTTGGTTTATCTCAACTTCACCAGTTAAGGGGACGTGTTGGACGGGGCGATAAGCAAAGTTATTGCATACTAATTGCTGAGCCAAAGGGTGAGGTAGGTAGGGAACGTATGAAAATTATGACTGAAACAAATGATGGCTTTGAATTATCAGAAGCCGATTTAAAATTAAGAGGTGCGGGCGATTTATTAGGAAAAAAACAAAGTGGTGTACCCGAATTTAAAGTAGCAGATATTCAAGCGGATTATCGTGTCTTAGAAACGGCACGGCGTGACGCAATTGAGATTATTCAAAAAGAATTATTAGAAACAGCAGAATATGAGCAGCTAAAAGCACTCATTTTAAATGACAAATCACTTATTGAACCTTTAGATTAATACTTGCAAGAAAACAACTCATATTATATATTACTATTAGTACCTAGTCATAAAGGAGATTGATCAAGATGAGACTCAGTAAAAAAAATAGACAAGCTCTCTTAAAGGAGCTTATTTACTCAACTCCATTTATTACTGACGAACAATTGGCTAGTGAGTTTGATGTGAGTATTCAAACAATTAGATTAGATCGTTTAGAACTTGGAATTCCAGAACTTCGAGAACGTATAAAAGATGTAGCTACTCAAAGCTTACAGGATAAGGTAAAATCATTGCCAATTGAAGAAGTAATCGGAGAGATAATTGATATTGAACCAGATGATCGGGCTATTTCAATTTTAAATATAAAAGAAGAACATGTTTTTTCTCGTAAACCTATTGCAAGAGGGCATCATTTATTTGCTCAAGCAAATTCATTAGCCGTTGCTTTAATTGATGATGAACTTGCTTTAACACATCATTCAGAAGTTTCATTTAATCGACAAGTTAAGCTAGGTGAGCAGGTTGTTTGTAAGGCAACGGTTTTAAAAAATGATGGAAGTACAACCTTTGTTAAGGTTGAAAGTTATGTAAAAGAAGAGCTAGTTTTTTTAGGTGTATTTGAAATGTTTCGCTCGAAAGAAAAGGAGCAAGTATGATGAAAATAGCGATTGATGCAATGGGTGGAGACAATGCACCAGAAGCAATTGTCAAAGGAGCTATGCAGGCAATAAAAAAAGTGACAGAACTTGAAATTACACTAGTTGGTGATGAATCAAAGATAAAACCTTACTTAACAGATAATGAACGAATTTCAATTCTTCATACGAC
>JASLIE010000113.1 GCA_030152985.1 Bacillaceae bacterium | reverse complement strand
GATGTAAAAAAGAGTGATAGGTTATTATTATTAAGTTAATTAAATTTAAATTTAATCTTAGGTTTTATTAAGTTATGAGGAGGATTTTATGATACAAAAAACGCACTATATAAATGGTGAATGGTTGGCAGTCGAAAAAGATGCGAGACGCGAGATTATTAATCCGGCTAATCAAGAAGTTATTGCGCTTGTAAGTGAAGGAACAATAAAAGAGGCAGACCAAGCAATTGAGTCAGCTAAAATCGCTTTTGAAAGTGGCATCTGGTCGGGTAAATCAAGCAAGGAGCGTGGGGAAATAGTTCGTAAAGTAGCTGAGCTAATTCAACGTGACCTTGAAGAACTGGCTCGACTCGAAACACTTGATACAGGAAAGACAGTTGAAGAGAGTCGCTGGGACATGGCAGATATTGCAGATGTCTTTACCTATTATGCAGATCTTGCTGATAAGGATAGCGGCTATCTAATCGACTCTCCAATCCCACATACAACAAGTAAGGTTGTATATGAACCAGTAGGTGTAACAAGTTTAATTACACCATGGAATTATCCATTACTGCAAGCCTCATGGAAACTTGCACCAGCACTTGTAGCGGGTAATACACTTGTAATTAAACCAAGTGAAATCACACCATTAACTAGCATTAAAGTTGTCGAGTTAATGGAAGAAGCAGGTCTACCAAAAGGTGTTGTTAATTTAGTGTTAGGAAGCGGTCAAGTTGTTGGTGAAAGAATGACAAGTCATGAAGCAGTTGATCTTGTTTCTTTTACAGGTGGGCTTGAAACAGGTAAGAAAATCATGCAAGCTGCGAGTAAAAGCATGAAAAACATTGCGCTTGAGCTAGGGGGTAAAAACCCCAACATTGTATTTGAAGATGCAGATTTAGATGTAGCAGTCGATCAGGCCTTGAATGCAGTGTTTTTCCATGCAGGCCAAGTGTGCTCGGCAGGTACGCGTTTGTTACTTGAGGAAAGTATTCATGATGAGTTTGTTGAAAAATTAATTAAACAAACAGAAAAGATTAAATTAGGTGATGGTTTTTCAGAAGAGACTGAAATGGGACCACTTATTTCCTTGGATCATCTAACAAAAGTAACAAACTATGTTGATCAGGGGCTTAAAGAAGGTGCAAAGCTCGAAATTGGTGGTAAGCGAGCAGAAACAGGCGACTTAAAACACGGATTTTATTACTTACCGACAATATTAACGGAATGTACAACAGACATGCGTGTTGTTCAAGAAGAAGGATTTGGTCCGGTGATTACTGTTGAGAAATTCACAACAGAAGAAGAAGCCATCCAATTAGCGAATGACTCGATATATGGACTTTCAGGTGGAATTTGGACGCGTGACTTAATGAAAGCAGAACGTGTGATGAATGCACTACGTATGGGAACGGTTTGGATTAATGATTATAATGTATACTTCCCACAAGCACCATGGGGTGGTTATAAACAATCTGGTATCGGACGTGAATTAGGTGCAGCAGGCTTAAAAGAATATCAAGAACAAAAGCATGTCTTTACTAATTTAGCGCCTGAACGACTGAACTGGTTTGGAAAATAAAAGGAGGAATTTAAAATGGGATTAAAAATGAAGGTTGAACATATGTATGAATTTCAAGAATTTGAAGTACCAACAGTAATTAAACACGGAATTGGAGCAATTAAATATATAGGTACAGAAGCTAAAAAACTTGGTATTACAAAGGCATTACTCGTAACAGATCCTGGCATTCACGGAGCAGGTGTCACAAAGCCTGTAATTGAGCATTTAGAAGCAGCGGGCGTGAAGGTCGTTTTATTTGATAAGGTGGAGCCAAATCCGGCTGTTCGCTTAGTTGCTGAGGGGTCAGCTTTGTATGAAAAAGAGGATTGTGATGGACTCATCGCTGTAGGCGGCGGGAGTTCAATGGATACAGCAAAAGGCATTGGTGTTGAAGCAACACATGAAGGTTCAGTGCTTGATTATGAAGCGGCAGAAGGTAAAAAATCCTTAGAAAACCGAATACCTCCTCTTGTTACTATTCCAACAACAGCAGGAACTGGTTCAGAAGTGACGCAGTGGGCAGTTATTACAGATGAAGAAAGAGAATTTAAATTCAATACAGGTGGTCCTTTAATTGCTGCATATTTAACAATCTTAGACCCTGAGCTTCATTTATCTATGCCTAAGCACGTTACAGCTATGACAGGTGTGGATGCTTTAGCACACGCAGTAGAGTGTTATACGATGCAATATGCGCAACCTGTGACGGATGCAGTGGCTTTACTTGCAATTGAATATGTAGCTAAGTACTTACGTCGTGCCTACGCAGATGGCAATGACATCGAAGCACGTTACGGAATGGCACAAGCAGCTATGTTAGCAGGCCTTTCATACGGAAGTGAATCAGCAGGTGCAGCACATGCTATGTCACAAACACTCGGTGGAATCATTCCAGTCGCACACGGACAATGTGTTGCAACGATGTTAGGCCCTGTGATGGAATATAACTGGAAGGGGCATCCTGATAAATTTGCACGTCTTGCTCAAGCATTAGGTGTAGATATTCACGGCATGTCAGTAGAAGAAGCAGCAAAAGCGGGTGTTAACGAAGTCTACAAACTTGTAGAAGACTTAGACATTCCAACATTAAAGGAGCAAGGTGTTTCAGAAGATATGATTGAACGTTTAGCTAAAGAAGCACAAAATGACCCACAAACAATCGGAAATCCACGTGATTTAACTGTGACAGACTATGAGTGGATTTATAAACGTTGCTTTGATTTAACACCTAAAACAGTTTAAATGACTCTATAAATGAATAGATAAAAACACCCCTTAGCTAGAATCTAACTAAAGGGGTGTTTATTTGATTATTTTATGAATCTAGCCAGGTTTGAACTAATGATTCATTTGCTGAAAGCCATTTTTTCACACCTTCATCAGGCGATTCAGCAGCTGCTACATCCGCCATGAGTTCACTTATTTCATCATCTGACATCTTCCAATTTTTAATCCAACGTGAAACTTGAGGAAAGTCATCTTCAAAACCAAGTC
>JASLIE010000075.1 GCA_030152985.1 Bacillaceae bacterium | reverse complement strand
AAACAAGCAAATGCTCATGATTTTATAATGAGTTTACCGCATCAATATGACACGCTTGTAGGTGAGCGTGGTGTTAAGCTTTCAGGCGGACAACAACAACGTGTCGCTATTGCACGCGTCTTCTTAAAGAACCCACCTATTTTGATTTTTGACGAAGCAACAAGTGCACTTGACTTAGAGAGTGAACAAATGATTCAAATCGCAATGGAGCGCTTAGCTTCAGAAAGAACGACATTTATTGTTGCACACCGTTTAGCAACGATTACACATGCCGATCGAATTGTTTTAATCGAGCATGGAGAAATCCAGGAAGAAGGTAGCCATGAGGAGTTAATGGCTAAAAAGGGAAGTTATTATGATCTTTATCAGGTTCAACATTTAGAAGAATAAGGAGGAATTATGAATGGAACTTAAACTAGGTGAAAAAGCACCTGACTTTACTTTAAAAAATCAAGCAGGTGAAGAGGTAAGTTTATCTGATTATCAAGGAAAGAAAGTCGTACTTTATTTTTATCCAAAAGATATGACACCAGGCTGTACAAACCAAGCATGTGATTTTAGGGATTATCAAGCGGAATTTGCTAAAGAAAATGCGCTTATTTTAGGAGTGAGCCCTGATCCAATCGAAAGTCATACGAAATTTATTGATAAACATTCATTAAATTTCCCGCTCTTAGCAGACACAGAGCATGAAGTCGCAAAACGCTATGGTGTTTGGCAACTAAAGAAAACGTTTGGCAATGAATATTATGGGATAGTTCGCTCAACCTTTATTATTGATGAGGCAGGAAATCTTGAAGCGGAGTTTAGAAATATTCGTGTTAAAAATCATGTTGAAAAAATGTTGACCTATATTAAAGAAAAGGCCTAGTATTTTCAATTAAATCTTCTAATTCTCAATTGAAAAATGTAAGATAGATAAAAAACCTTAGTATAATCAGTTTTGTTGACAAGCCCTCTCTAAAACGTGTAAACTTTAGTTAAGATTCATTATTTAATAATTCAAATAGGAGGTGCATGACGTGGAAAATTCTAAATTAGAAATTGCGATTCACACTTTAAAAGAGTCAGGTGTTCGGATCACACCACAACGTCATGCGGTTCTTGAGTACTTACTAACTTCAATGACTCATCCAACAGCTGATGAGATTTACAAGGCGTTAGAAAGTAAATTTCCTAATATGAGTGTTGCAACAGTATATAATAATTTACGTATTTTAGGTGAGATTGGCTTAGTTCGTGAATTAACTTATGGAGATGACTCAAGCCGGTATGATAGTAATATGGACGATCACTACCATATTATTTGTGAACAGTGTGGTCTTGTTGTTGATTTTCATTACCCGCCGCTCGATGAAATAGAGTCTCTTGCAGAAAGAGTTAGTGGATTTGAAGTAAATGAACACCGTTTAGAGTTATACGGCACATGTAAGAGTTGTCAGGAAAATAAAGTAACTCAACACTAAACAAAAAATAGGCTTTTAATTAAAACGAGCTGCCCTCTGTCTACTTGACAAAGGGCAGCTCGTTTTTACGTGTTAAGAAAGAATTTTGTCTCAGCCTCTATTTATATCAGTCTGACTTCTACCCATTTTCTTAAGCTGTTAATTAGATAGATTGCTTGAGCTTGTTCTAAGTCTTTAATCATTAATTTAGCCTCTTTAAGCTCATTATTTAGTAAAAGATGTTGTCTAAAGGTGCCAGGTAAAAGTCCGCTTGATTGATGTGGTGTATAAAGCGCTCCATCTAACTTTAAAACAAGGTTACCGATAGTAAATTCAGTTAGTTCTCCAAATTCATTATATAAGATCACATCAAAAACATGAGGATGTGCCTTAAGAGCACGGTCTAAATGTGATCGAAGCGTTGTCTTATGAAAACTAAATGAATTCGTTTGAATGGCCTGCTTAGCTAGAGCAACAACTTTCACCTCTTCTATAGGTGTCAGTGAATCAACTTTGATTGAATAAAAGCCATTTTTTTTAAGCAAAATACGGACGCGATGTTTACCTTTGGGGTAAGCTTTCTGTAAAAGAGTAAGTTCTTGTTTTAGCTCTAGAAGATTAAATGAGATTGAAAAAAAACCTGCTGAATTGCTCAATCGCTTAAGATGAAGGTCGAGTAAAAAAAGAGTCCCGTCCTCAAGTAAGATTGTTTCAATCAAAGCAAATTCTTTATTGCTTGTTTTTTTCAAGGGATTTTCTATACTTTCGTGTGTTGTATTTTTCATCAAACTCTTTACCTTCTAAATCCTTATCCAGTGTTAATGGCTGCTTACAGTGCATACAAGCATCAACCCGTCCTAACATTTTAGTAGGCTTTTCACAACTTGGACAAATAATTGGCATTGCTTTAGTAGAGAGCATACCAATCCAAAGGTAAATGACCGTACTTAACAAAATAGAAATAACACCTAAAATAAAGAAGGTCAACATTAACCAAGGTGTTTTTTTAAAGATAATACCGACATACATAATTAAAAAGCCAATAAAAACAAGGCTTAAAGCAAATGTACGTATTTTATTTATTTTACTTGAATATTTTAACTTAGGCTCACTCATTAGTTTTCCTCCTTACATCTACTTTCTAACTTCTATTATAACATGAAATGACTTTTGAAATGAATCAAGACAAGTCAGAAGCTTTAAGTTTTCTTGATTAAATCAAGATTAAAAGTATAATAGGAAGTATTGGCACTATGTTACAGGCTATGTCCCATCGTTTTAAAGCGTTAACAAAATAGGAGGAATGTGAATTATGAAAAGGAAATTAAGCGTATTTTTATCAGTATTACTTCTTGTTGTTGTTTTATCCGCATGTGGAAGTTCAGGTAGTAAAGCAAAGATTGCAATTGGACCGATCGGAAGTGAGTCAAATTCAATCGCACCGGTTTTATTAGAAGCACATGGGATTGAGTTAAGTGATTTAGACGTTTTTGAAGAAGGATTTGGGGATGCCGCCGATCTAGTACAAGACGGGAACATTGAAGTTACGATGGGAGTTCTCGGATTACCTAACGGAAGTATTGAAAGCCTTCAAGCATCTACTGGCGACGTTGTAATGGTTGGCCTAGAGGATGATGCAATTGATCTTATTGAAGAAAGATCAGATTACCGACGTCATACAATTCCAAAAGATAGTTATGACTTTTTAACAGATGACATTGAGACAGTTGCCGCCTATGCTGTTATGGTCGGGAACACAAATACAATTGATGATGATTTAGCTTATGATTTAGCAAAATTAATGGTTGAAAAACAAAGTGAAATCACACATACTCAAGCTGAAGACCTTATCTTAGAAAATGCTTTAAATGGTTCTGAGGGAATGCCAATTCATCCAGGAGCTAAAAAGTATTATGAAGAACAAGGATTAAAAGTAGAGAATCCAGTAGCTAAGGTAAGTAAAGAAGCAGAAGGGAAAAAGTCGGATTACACACTTGGAACGGGTAGTCAGGGCGGAACTTACTACCCGTTGGGTGGAGAGATTGCCAACGTCTGGAACAACCATTTAGATGTAAGTATTACAAACGTTGAAACAGGCGCCTCGTTAGAAAATTTAGGGCAAATAAGTGAAAATGA
Source organism: Bacillaceae bacterium (assembly GCA_030152985.1). Taxonomy (GTDB): domain Bacteria; phylum Bacillota; class Bacilli; order Bacillales; family Amphibacillaceae; genus Pseudogracilibacillus. The sequence continues at coordinate 3,161 of JASLIE010000075.1, read as the reverse complement.
ACTTGACTTAGGAATGACAGTTCATGGGACCTTCCTTTCAGCGCTTGCAGGTGAAGGTGACTTGGGTGATAAGGATTTAGATAATATTGCATTTATAGGGCATGTTTATCCAGAGGTCGTTCAAATTGTGACACGTGAAGGAACAGGTAATAAAACTGTCGGTGATTTTTTAAAAGAATAAGTAAGCATTAAAGAGAGAAAAGAGCATGAAGCTCTTTTCTTTCTTAATTTAAACTGGTTAAGAGGTGAAAGCATGACTCAGAATAATGTTGAAGCAAAAGAACTTTTAGAGAAATATGATCGAGAAAGTCAATATCGGTCAAATATTGGTCGTTGGACTTGGGTCGTTACCTTCATCGGTGTTGCCCTAACTGTCTTTCATTTATATGTCGGTTATTTTGGAACCCTACCTTCGCAAAAACAAGGTGCAATTCATTTAGGGACAGCTCTAGGACTTATTTTTTTACTTTATCCAATAAAGAGTGGCCTGCAGCATAAGCAAAAGTCAGTTCCTTGGTACGATATTTTATTAGCTTTCTCAGCTATGTTTGTTACTTATTATAAGGTTTGGCAATATGATGAGTTAAGGCATAGTCGAATTGTAGGTTACGACTCCCTAGAGACTCTGATTTCAATTTTAGGTATTTTACTCCTTTTAGAAGCGACCCGTCGAACGGTTGGAATTCCAATTGTTATTGTAGCGACAACAATGATTGCCTATGCTTTATTCGGAGATTTGATCCCGGTTAAAGTTTTAGCACATGGTGGATTTGATTTTGATAAAGTGACTAATGTTCTTTGGTTCCAGGAAAGTGGCGTTTTTGGAACGCCCATTCAAATCTCAGCTAAATTTATATATTTATTCTTATTTTTCGGTGTCATTTTAGTTCATACAAACATCGGAAAGTTCTTCAATGACTTGGCATTTGCACTAACGGGAAGGTTTACAGGGGGAACAGCTAAGGCAGCAGTTGCAGCGAGTGCCTTGCAAGGAATGGTGTCAGGAAGTTCGGTTGGGAATACGGTTGCTTCTGGATCATTTACAATTCCAATGATGAAAAAATCCGGCTTTAAACCAGAATTTGCAGCAGCTACTGAAGCTGCCGCATCTACGGGTGGTCAGCTCATGCCGCCAATTATGGGAGCAGCAGCCTTTATCATGATGGACTATATAGGTGTTCCTTATTCAACCATCATGTTAGCAGCGCTCATACCGGCTTTGCTTTATTTTTCAGGTATTTTTATTGGAACCCATTTTGAAGCTAAAAAAATGAATATTATTGGTTTACCTAAAGCGCAATTACCCGTTTTCAGCTCTTTAATGAAGCGAAATGGCTATATGTTATTGCCACTTGTTGTGATTATCGGAACAGTGCTTGTTGGATACACACCACAAAGAGCAGCAATACTTGGAATTGCAACAGCCTTTATTATTAGTTTTATTCGTCAAGAGACACGTTTAAGTTTCAGACAAATTATCGATGTGTTTGAGCAAGGAGCTCGTGTTGCTTTACCTGTCATTGCAGCAGTTGCAACAGCAGGTATTGTTGCGGGTGTTGTCAGTGTCACTGGATTAGGGGCAAAGTTTACGACAGGAATTATGGCACTCTCTGGTGGCCACTTAATTTTAGCACTCTTATTTACAATGATTGCAAGCATTATTTTAGGAATGGGCTTACCAACAACGGCAAACTATGTGGTCACAGCAACAGTTGCTGCGCCGGCTTTAATTAACAATTTTGATTTATCACCAATTTCAGTGCATATGTTTGTTTTTTATTTTGGAATTATCGCTGATATAACACCACCGGTTAGTTTGGCAGCTTATGCAGGGGCTGGGATTGCAAGAGCCAATCCATTTAAGAGTGGACTAACCGCCGTCAAGCTCGCCATTGCCGCCTTTATAGTGCCATATATCTTTATTTATAACCCAATTCTCGTTTTAGTTGATGCAACTCCTTTGAAGTTAATTCTAGCAGTTGCAACAGCCATTTTAGGAATGGTCGGTGTGAGTGCCGCCATGATTGGTTATTATAAGAAGAGAACAAGCTCGTTTGAACGCGTTTTACTCTTTATTGGTGGTCTCTTCTTAATTGTGCCTGAAGCAATTAGTAGTTTAATCGGAATTGTTATTTTAATTGGAATTCGTTATAAGCAGGTGAAATCTAAGTGAAAGAGTTAAAACAAGTTGAACTCATGGCAATTGATATGGATGGCACCTTACTTGATGATGAAGGAAAGATATCAGAAGAAAATATACAAGCTATTCAAAAGGCAAAAAGACAAGGTATTGATGTGGTTATTAGTACAGGCCGCCCGTTTGAATTTAGTTATGAACAGGCAAAGTTTTTAGGCTTAGATAGCTATTTAATTTCAGTAAATGGTGGGCAAATTTGGTCGATGGATCAAGAGCTTTTAGTCCAGCATACTTTTTCAAGTAATCAAGTAGAGTCTTTATGGAGTTTTGGTCATCAACACGATCTATACATGTGGATGGTCGCAGAAGAGGAGATGTTTAGGCAGAGTTCAAGGCCAAAAGACTTCTCAGAATTTAATTGGATTAAAGTTGGATTTGGAAAATTGTCAAAGACAAGTTATCAAGAGGTCCTTGAACATTTAACTCATTATCCTAATCTTGAAATATCAAGTTCATCAGAAAGTAATATTGAAGTTAACGCACTTGGTGTTAATAAAGCAGAAGCATTAAAGTATGTGTGTCAGTTGAGTCAAATAAAGATTCAAAATACAGTAAGTTTTGGCGACAACTTGAATGATTTAGAAATGATTGAAGCATCTGGATTTGGTGTAGCAATGGGCAATGCGCGCCAAGAAGTTAAAGATAAAGCTGACTATATTACGTTGAAGAATACAGAAAACGGTGTTGCGTACGTGATTGAAAAGATTTTAAAGCAGCAAAATTTAAGAGATTAGCTATCTTTATTGCCAGTTAAAGGGTATAATAGAAGTAGCTGAAAGGGGTTGTTGTTTTGTCATTTTCACGTGGACGAAAAGAACCGTTACCAGAAGTTGAAACTAAAATTTGGACATGTACGAATGATGAGTGTCAAGGATGGATGAGAGACTCATTTAGTTTTAAAGAAACACCTACTTGTCCTTTGTGTGATTCTGAGATGGAAAAAGAAGTAAAAATGTTACCGAAA
>JASLIE010000038.1 GCA_030152985.1 Bacillaceae bacterium | reverse complement strand
GAGTCTGACTTTAAAATAGCCTTTCTAATTTCAGTTGATGAGATTTCCTGAATCTTCGTTCTTAAATGAATGACATCTGGATGCTTAACCTGATAAGGCTCACGGTCAAAGGCGACAAATCTGATTAATTGCATTAATTGATCAATCGCCTTCCATTTCGGTAAAGACTCAACCATATCTGCACCGATAATAAAGTAAAAAGAATAATCCGGATATGTTTGAATGAAATGCCTGACTGTCTCAATCGTATAAGAAACTGTTTTTTTCTTCACTTCATACGCACACACACGGAGACTAGACTCTCCTTCAATCAGTAAGCGAGTCATCTCAAGTCTTTCTTCACTGCTAACTAAAGCGCCCTCTTTATGTGGGGGACTATATGTGGGAATTAACCAAACCTCATCCAAATTAAGTCTTCTTCTTGCTTCTTTAGCAATCTGCAAATGTCCAATATGAGGTGGATCAAATGTACCACCAAATAAACCAATCCGCTTCATCTTTTGATTAATTAGGTAACTCATAGATTGGATTTTCTTCCGACTCTCTAAAAAATACAATTGTATTCCCCATTACTTGAACAATTTCTGCAGAGAGTTCTTCAGCAATCAGTTGAGCTGCTTCATCTTTATCAAGTTCTGAGTTTTGTAGCACTGAGATTTTGATTAATTCACGCTTATTTAAAATATCGTCTAATTGTTTTAACATATTTTCATTGACCCCAAATTTTCCAATTTGAAATGTTGCTTTTTCATGATGTGCTTTCGAACGCAAATATCTTTTCTGCTTACCGGTTAACATATAATCATCCTTCTAGTTTTGATTTTAATTCATTGTCTAATTTAGCTGCACTTACTTTTTTACCCGTCCAAATATTAAAGGCAATTTCAGCTTGATAAAGTAACATCGAGTGACCATAATGAACGCTCGCTCCTTGTTCTTTGGCTTGCTTTAAAAATTGAGTTTCAATTGGTTGATAGACAATATCACTTACAATTGCTTGTGAGACATTTTTCAGAGAAATGAGTTGAGCAGTCGAGTTTGGTTTCATACCAACTGAACTCGTTTGAATAATTAAATCATAATGATTCAATTTTTTTTCAGCCTCTGTTAAAGTTATAACGCTTGTTTTTCCACGTGGATTTGTTTCTTTAATCTCTTCTGCTTTATTTAATGTTCGATTTGCGATATCTACAGAGAGATAGGCTGACTCTTTTAAACCATTATAAATACCACGCGCTGCACCACCAGCACCCAATATTAAAATTCGTGCGTCTTTTTTTAACTGTGTATGAGCTTCAAGTGACTTCACATAACCCAAGCCATCTGTATTATACCCAATCAACCGATTGTCTTTAATTAAAACTGTATTCACTGCTCCAATTTTTTTTGCCTGCAAATCTAACTCATCTAAATAAGCTATAATTGTTTCTTTATATGGAACAGTCACATTAAATCCTAAATAATTATTTTTTTTAAAATAATCAATTTGCTCTGACAGATCTGCTTCTTTTTTAACTTCGCATAAGTCATAGCTTCCTTGCCTGTTAATTTGTTTTAAAAATTGTTGATGAATCCAAGGTGAGAGTGAATGAGTCACTGGATTTCCGATTAAAGCAAATTTATATGCCACCATTTGTCTCCCTCTTTCTTCGTCTTAATAAAATGACTTTCTAAATGAAACCGAGACACCTTGAGGTGCGTATGCCTCAATTGTCACATCACCTAACTTTGTTGTAATCCAACCTAAACCTGGAAAAACAATGTCATATCTGCCCGCCTTTAATTTAAAGGTGTGACCAACTAGTTTTGGTAGCTTTTCTAAAGTTTGATTATTAGGTGGCGATAAAAGTTTGCCTGCTTGTCTAAGGTATAAATCAGTCGCCTTATCTAAACGCGTACGATGAAGCGGGATTTCATTTGAAAAATAGCAAATAAAGGACTGCTTCTCTCCTCTAATAAAATCAAAGCGAGCAAGGCCGCCAATAAACAATGTTTGTTCAGAATTGAGTTGATAACCACGGGCTTTTACTTCTTTACGTGGTGTAATTTTCTTTAAGTCTTTATTTGAAACATAATGGGCAATCTGAGCCTTGTTAACAATTCCTGGAGTGTCAATTAAACTTGTCTGATTGCTTAAGGGAATCTCAATAAATCCGAGTGTAGTTCCTGGAAAATAAGATGTTGTGATTGCTTCTTTTATACCTGTAGCTCTTTGAATAAATTGATTAATGAAAGTTGACTTACCAACGTTTGTCACTCCGACAACATAGACATCTTTTTTTGCCCGTTCTATTTCTACTGCTTGAGCAAGCTCTTCTATTCCTTGGCCTGTATGAGAAGAAATCAAATGAACATCTACTACATTTAAATTCGCTTCATTTGCTAATTGCCTTAGCCAGTGAATCACTTTTCTATGATTGGTTGATTTAGGTAAGAGATCAACCTTATTTCCGACAAGTAGAATGGGGTTATTACCAATAATACGAGGTAAACTTTCAATTAAAGTTCCACTCACATCAAATAAGTCGATCAGATGAACGATGAGTCCCTCAGTATGACCTATCTCACTTACCATGGTTAAAAATTCATCGTCCTCAATATCTACGGGTATATGTTCATTATAATGTTTTAATTTAAAACAACGTTGGCATAAGATTTCTTCTTTTGTTAACGATGTCTCAGGCACATAGCCTAGGACTGTTTTATCTTTAGTTTGTAAGGCAACGCCACATCCACCGCATAATAAATCACTCATCTATTTCTCTCCTCACTAGCTTTCCTTTTCGGTAAAAGCGCTCTAAGATTAATCCTTCCAACTTCCGATTAAATTGCGTAATCGGTGCATCACTTTTCACAAGTGGATCAACTAGAATTGTATATAGTCCTACATTATTTCCACCTAAAATGTCTGTTAATAATTGATCACCTATAATTGCTACCTCTTGAGGCGATAAATTCATTTGCCTAACCGCTTGTCTAAAGGCCTTGGGTAAAGGTTTCTTTGCTCTTGCGATGTAAGGTAAATTATGTGGGTATGCAAATGTTGCAACCCGATCCGCATGGTTGTTTGAGAAAACAACAAACTTTATCTTTTCCCTTTTTAATTCATCAAACCAAGCTAAGATTTCCTCTGTGACATAAAATTGATTCCAAGCAACTAAAGTGTTATCCAAATCAACAACAATGCCTTTAATTCCTTTTTCTTTTAGCTTCAATAAATCTATATCATAAATTGTTTTAATTTGTTCGTTTGGTAAAAATAAATCTAACACAATGCCACCTCTATTTTAATTATTCTTAGAGTCTAAGTTTATCATAAA
>JASLIE010000024.1 GCA_030152985.1 Bacillaceae bacterium | reverse complement strand
TGACACTTGTGCATGATGTCTTCTTTATCTTAGTCGTCTTTAGTCTCTTTAAGATTGAATTTGACGTGACAATTATTGCAGCAATTTTAACAATCGTCGGTTACACAATCAATAATACAATTGTTATTTTCGACCGCATTAGGGAAAATATTCGACTTGAAGGAAAAATCAGTGACTCTGATAAATTAGCGAGTATTGTGAATCGGAGTGTTGTTCAGTCCTTTACCCGAAGTATTAATACGACTTTGACAACCTTAATTGCCGTTTTAGTCTTCTTATTCTTCGGTGCTGAATCGATTCAAGGTTTCTCAATTGCACTGGTTGTTGGTTTAATTGCTGGGCTTTACTCATCACTTTTCTTAGCTTCACAGCTTTGGTTAGTCTGGAGAGGAAAGTCACTTAAAGAAAAGCCCCTCGATTTTACGAAACGTAAACGTGTCGAAGGACCACAAGTTTAAATAAAAAAATCAGTACATCATGTACTGATTTTTTTATTTTATTCTTTTTTATCTTCTGCATCATACACCTCGTCTAATTCACTGACTGGGTAGGCGTAGACAACATAACGGTCAGGAGCACTTCCGATATATGAGAAGGGATAACAAGTCGAAACTGTTAAAACCTCATCCTCACGTGTTGGATCAATGACCGTTGTATCATCTGCATCTACAATCTCATGCTCTCGAATTGCATAGACAAAGGTTCCATTCTCAAGTCTTAAATGAAATTCATCGCCATCTTTTAACTCACCAAATTGACGAAAAACAGTGTCCCTATGACCGGATAAAAGAATTTGTTTATTTTGTCCTGGAAAACCGGTCCCTTTATAATGACCGACCCCTTGGGCAAGTTCTTCTTCATCTGTTCCTTCAATAATCGGAATCTCACGATCAAGTCTTGGGATATATAAGATTCCGAGGGTATCGCCTGTTTCATATTTATCATAATCAAATTCAATCTCAGTATCTTCAGTTTCTTCTTTTTTTTCTGCTACGAGATTAGAAGCCTCATTTAAACGTTCTTTTTCTTTTTGAGCAGAAGAATAAAGTTGAAACCCACTATATCCGAGTAAACAAATCCCGGCAATAATGAATAAAATAGACATTTTTTTAAGCATGGCCTTCACCTCTAATAACAATAGTCTACCCCATTATACGCTATTAAGTATGAAAATCCTATGAATACTAAGAGAAATTGCCAGTTTTTACATAATTAATTAAATCTTTAAAAACACCTGTCCGATATAAGGATGTTATGACGACTAAAATGACAGGACCTAAAATCAGTCCTAAAAAACCGAATACTTTAAAACCAACAAATAAGGCAACAAGGGTTGCAAGAGGATTCATCCCTAAGTTTGAAGATAAAACTTTCGGTTCCATAAATTGTCTCTGCATTGTAGCTAAGGCGTAAAGAATTGAAATACCAATTCCCATGCCAATACTTCCAGAAATAAATTCATAAATAGCCCAAGGAACAAGGACAATTCCCGTACCTAGATAAGGAAGCATATCAACAAAACCAATAATTAAAGCAATGGTTAAGGCGTGATCGACACCTAAAATTAACATACCTACAAAAATTAAAACAGCTGTTAAACTCATTAAAATAAGTTGCGCTTTAATAAAACCAAATAAGGCTTTACGTAAGTTTTTTAAAACACTAAAGCTTCTCGTTTTAAAGGCATTAGGTAGCTTTTTGGTGAAAGTGTGAGATAAATTTTCCCAATCTTTACTAATAAAAAAGGTGGCTAGTAAAGCAAAGACCAGCGCGGTTGCTGCACTTGGTATCCAAGAGACAAGGCTGGGTAGCTTGGTGAAGAAGGCTTGTAGAAATCCGGTGATGCTGCCTGAAAATTTTGCACTGGCCTCTTGGATGCTTTGCATGATTGTATCCTGCTTACTTCCATCAAGCGCATTAAACTTCATGGCAATCCCTTCATAGAAGGGGAGGATATGTTGGGTAAAGAAATTTTGTGTTGCTGTAATCATTTTATCGACTTTATCAGGCACAGTGCTGGCAAGGAAGGCCGCACCTGAAATTAATTCAGCAATTAAAAGTGTCACAATCCCAAAAAATAAGAGTAAAAATAAAATAAGCGTTGTTAAAATCGCGAGAGCTCTCGGGAATCTTGCTTTATTTTGTAAAAAATCAACAATCGGATTGATTAAAATAACAATTAAAATCGCGAGAATAAAAGGATAGAGAAATTTAAAAGTGAAAAAAACCGCAAGTGCTCCTAAAATAAGTGTAGCAATGATGATTAAAACGCGGTAAAACATTTGTTTTTTTCTTTGGTTCATAAAAAACGCCTCCTAAATGTTATTTTTATTTTCCCGATAAGTAGAAATCTAAACAAATTTTCTAAAAAATCAAAATAATTATAGATTATAAAGCTTGTTCTAATCATGTTTGTCTAGGTAAATTACAGTAAAATCATGTAAAAGTTTGGAAAGTTGTTGAAAACACTTGCAATTTAGTCTGAAAGGTAGTAATGTTATAAGTAGCAAAAGGCAATTGAAGTTCGAATTACTTTACAATCTCTTTATAGGTGGTGTAAAAGTATTTGATTCAATTACTTTGCACGATATTTTTATAAGGAGGTCATTCACTATGATGACTGGTAAAGTTAAATGGTTTAACGCAGAAAAAGGATTTGGATTTATCGAGCGTGAAGATGGTGACGACGTATTCGTTCACTTCTCAGCTATTCAGTCTGAAGGTTTCAAAACTCTTGAAGAAGGTCAAGACGTTGAATTTGAAATCGTTGAAGGAGAGCGTGGTCCACAAGCGGCTAACGTTTCTGCTCTATAATATTGAATTTTGAAGGGCTTATCTCACTTTGTGGGATAAGCCTTTTTGAATTTTAAGGGGTGAGCTTATGAATGACAAGTGGGCGTTAGATAATCAGGCAAGCTGGGATACACAAGCAATTTCCTGGGATGACCGTAGTAAAAACATGTGGACATCAGGTAGCAGGAAGACGATTATTCCTTTTTTTAATCAACATATACCAAAAGAAGGCCGAGTGCTTGATGTAGGTTGTGGAAGTGGCTATGGTACTTATTTATTAAAGAAAAGTGGTTATGATGTTTCAGGAATTGATTTGTCAGAAGAAATGATTCGTTTAGCAAAAAAGAATCTTGAAGGAATGGATATATCCTTTCAAACAGCCAATGTCGATGCGCTTCCTTTTTCAGATGAAACATTCTCTAGTTTATTAATGATTAATGTCATTGAATGGACGAAGGATCCTTTACATAGCTTAAATGAACTTAAAAGAGTTCTGAAGCCGGGTGGGCATCTGTGTGTGGGTATTTTAGGGCCAAGCTCTGGTCCACGAGCGCATAGCTATCCACGCTTAAAAAAAGAAGCCTTTTTAATGAATACAATGATGCCTTGGGAGTTGTTTCAATTAGCAAGAGAAAATGGCTTTGAGCTAATTGCTCAAGAATGTATCCATAAAAAAGATGTCACAAATGATTTAGCCAATCAGTTAGATGAGCGCTTGCAGCAAGCAATTTCTTTTATGACCTTATTTATATTAAAGAAGGTGAATTGAATGTCGGATGATTTTATTGATTTTGATCCTTCAACAGATGGATTTAGTGAAGATAACAAACAAGTTGATTTAAGTCAGCAAGTGATTGAGAATTATCAAAAAGACGAAGCCATGATGGTTTTAATTTTTTCACAGTGGTGTGTCAATCATGACTTAGATGCGCTTGAGCTTTATAAGCGAGCCTATCCAAGTCAGGCTGAAAATAAATTACTTAAAGAAAAATATGAAGAGGCAAAAGAAGCGGGTAAATCAGATTTAGTAGATGATTCAACCGTCTTTACAGTGCTTGAATTATTCGGAAACACAGACTTGGCATTTGAAGTTCAAGCGGTAATTGAAGCGAGAGAAGATTAAAGAGTTTATTCTTTAATCTTTTATTTTTTGCCTACTTTTGGTATACTGAGCAAAATAGTTAAGGAGGGAAGAAATGGAGAAATCTGCCGAATTTAAACAGAAAAAATGGGGTTTTAAACGAATTAGTTTTGTTCTTTTACTTGCTTTGCTTTTAATAATATTAGTTAGTTACCTTTTTGTAAGCGCATACATTGATAGGTCCTTACCATTTAGAGAAGGGGAGGTCAGGCTTCCTGTAGGTGAGGAAGTTATTGTCATCACAGATGATGATGGGGTCACACATATCGAAGCAAAAAATGAGCGTGATTTATACATGGCACAGGGCTATGTACAAGCACAGAGTCGCATGTTTCAAATGGAGTTATCACGTAGGCAAGCTTCAGGTCAGTTAAGTGAACTTGTAGGTGAAGCGGCCTTAGATCGAGATAAGTACTTTAGAACGCTTGGCTTAAGACGTGCAGCTGAAATGTCCTATGACATTTACTCAGATGAAGCAAAAGAGGTGCTTCAATGGTTTGCAGATGGTGTTAACGCCTATATTAAAGAAGCTTTGGAAAATAAGAGCCTGCCTTTTGAATATAAATTACTTGCTAGTCAGCCAGAGGAATGGACTCCTTTAGATTCACTGACAATTGGTAAGTTTATGGCATTTGATTTAGGTGGTCACTGGGAGCGTCAGGCTTTTAACTATTACTTGCTTAATCAATTTGACGAAGCAAAAGCACTTGAATTATTTCCTGATTATCCAAAAAACCATCAAGCAATTTTGAGCGAAGATGAAATTGATGTGGCTAAGGCTTTTGAAAAAGCAATTATCCCCCATGAGTTCAATGGAAGTAATAATTGGGTTGTCAGTGGAGATAAAACAAAGAGTGGTTATCCTTTACTGGCAGATGATCCTCATCTTGGTTTAGCAAGTCCCTCCGTTTGGTATCAAATGCATCTTAAATCAGACAGGGTGAATGTTGAAGGGGTTATTTTTGCCGGTGTCCCGGGGATTATTTTAGGAAATAACGAAGACATCGCTTGGGGAGTGACAAATACAGGACCAGATGTTCAGCAACTGTATCTTGAAAAAGGTCATCCTGAAG
>JASLIE010000224.1 GCA_030152985.1 Bacillaceae bacterium | reverse complement strand
TAAAAAATCACTCACAAATGTGAGTGATTTTTTAATGCCAATTTTAAGGGGGAGAAAATTAGAACTTACCTTACTAGGGTTATTAGGACTGTTATTGAAATGGTTCTAACGTATTTTACCTTTATGTGTGGACACGCTAAACATATTAAGGCAGATGTAAAGAAAAATGAAAAAGGTTAGATTATTTAGATTATATTGTAATCTTTTTAAATTGTATTTAAAATGAAATAAAATGGTGTGTATTTATCGGGTGCAGAAATAAATCATAAGCTAATCTATACTGACTTTTAGTCGCTAGGCGTATGTGTATCTTGATTTCAGTTTCCTATTCCTCAGATAGTCATCTTTATATCCTTATAAAGATTGCGTCATAATCTGTTTTTACCTATCTTTAAACACCTCATATCACGCTGATATTTTTGTTTCACTGAGTTTTGTTCAGTCTTTTTATTTTTTGAGCCTTGCTATTGACATTTAATACAAGCTTTGATAAATTAGTATATAGAATTAGCACTCAACAACAAAGAGTGCTAACAGAGGTGAGGATATGTTAACCGAAAGACAGTTAATCATCTTGCAAACGATTATTGATAGCTTTATTGAAACAGCACATCCTGTTGGATCAAGAGTCATATCAAAAAACGACTCAATTGGTTTAAGTGCTGCAACAATAAGGAATGTCATGGCAGACTTAGAAGATTTAGAGCTTTTAGAGAAGACCCATTCGTCTTCAGGGAGAGTTCCGTCTGAAAAAGGTTATCGTTATTATGTTGACCATGTGATTGGACCAAGTATTAAGGAACGTGAGGTTGATTTACTTAATCATTTAATTAAAGAAGACATTTATGAGTATGAACAGATCGTTCAAACTTCAGCAGATGTACTTTCAGAATTAACGAATTATACAACGATCGTTTTAGGTCCAGAAGTAATGAATGCAAAGTTAAAACAGATTCAGTTTATTACCTTAACCAATGCTCAAGCAGTTGCGATTTTAATTACGGACACAGGGCATGTTGAGCACAAATCACTTGCGATTCCACCGAGTCTAGAAGCAAATGAACTCGAAAAGATTGTAAACATTTTAAACGAAAAACTTTCTGGAGTTCCGATTATTCAATTAGAAGCAATGCTTGAGAAAGAAATTTATTATTTACTTAAGCAGCATATTAAAGAACACGAAACAATGTACCATTATTTAAAAGCGATGATGAAATATGAACAGCCGAGCAAACTCTATATAGGTGGGCAGACAAATTTATTAACACAACCTGAGTTTAGTGATATTGAAAAGGTTCATGCGCTGTATAAAATGATGGAAGATGAAGATAAGGTCATGGAGTTACTTTCACAAAGTGAACCAGGTATAAAAGTGACAATTGGAAATGAAAATGAGTATCATCCAATCAATCACTTGAGTTTAATTACATCTTCCTATGAATTTGGTTTTAATCAGTTAGGTACGATTGCTTTGTTAGGTCCGACACGTATGGAGTACAAAAAAGTCATTACGCTTCTTAAAAGTGTGGCAAAGGAAATGAGTTTTGTTTTAAATCAAAAGAAAGAATAAAATCATAATGGTTTATAGTCAGTCGGATTTATGTTATCGTTTAATTTGGTATTTAATTAGGAGGTGCTTATGATGAGTCATGAACAAACACATGAGGCGTCAGAGGAAGTAGTAGAAGATACTGAAGATCTAGAAGAAGCAGAGACTTCAACTGAGTCAGATGAGGTTGAAATAATCGATTCACAAGAAGATTCAAATGAACTTGAAGAATTAACAGCTGAAAGAGATGAATTGAAGGACCGTTTACTTCGCTTACAGGCTGAATTTGATAATTATAAAAAACGAACACAAAAAGAAAAGCTTGCAGAAAGAGAATATAAATCAATGGATTTAGCAAGTGAAATTATCCCCGTCCTAGATAATTTTGAACGTGCATTACAAGTTGAATCAACTGAAGAAAATAAAGGGTTAATTGAAGGCATCACTATGGTTTATGAACAATTGCTCAAGGCACTTGAGAAAGAAGACATTAAACCAATGACTGTTTTAAATGAAGTTTTTGACCCTAACTTACACCATGCAGTCATGCAAACAGAAGAAGAAGATGTTGAAGAAAACATAATCACAGAAGAATTACAAAAAGGTTATTTAATTAAAGATAAAGTAATTAGACCTGCAATGGTTAAAGTTAATAAATAAATTAATCAATCAAACATAAAGGAGATAGATAATTATGAGTAAAATTATTGGAATTGACTTAGGAACAACGAACTCGTGTGTATCGGTTATGGAAGGTGGAGAAGCGGTTGTTGTGACAAACCCTGAAGGTAACCGTACAACACCGTCAGTCGTTGCATTTAAAGATGGAGAGCGTCAAGTAGGTGAAATTGCAAAGCGTCAAGCAATCACAAACCCTGATACAATTCAATCGGTTAAACGTCATATGGGTACAGACTATAAAGTTGAAGCAGCAGGAAGTGAACATACACCACAAGAAATCTCAGCAGCGATTTTACAGTATTTAAAATCATATGCAGAAGATTATCTAGGTGAAGAAGTTTCTAAAGCAGTTATTACGGTACCAGCTTACTTTAATGATGCTGAGCGTCAAGCAACACGTGATGCAGGAATTATTGCTGGTTTAGAAGTTGAACGTATTATTAACGAACCAACAGCAGCAGCACTCGCTTACGGAATTGATAATGACGATGTCGATCAAACAATTTTAGTTTACGACTTAGGTGGAGGAACATTTGACGTTTCAATCCTAGATATTGGTGACGGTA
>JASLIE010000280.1 GCA_030152985.1 Bacillaceae bacterium | reverse complement strand
GGCGAATAATATATATAGCATTATTTATTATATTAAATGCAATAGTTATAAGCAACAACAGCTTATTACAGAGCTATCTAAAATGATGGAATATGAAACAGTGTTAATAAAGAGTATTATATTGAAGAATATATTAACAATAAATGAATATAATAATGAAATAGCTGACTATATTATACAGAAAGCAAAGTTAGATAATCATTATATTATAAAGAAGCAGTGTGAAAATATTCGATTAGCAGAAAATAGTTGTTAAGATATAATTGAGAGCAAGGCTTTAGGAATTTTAAGTAGTAATGTTATAGGATGTCGTGACTAAGACTCTGTTTGCAAAGAAATCACTAGTAAAAAAGAACATTTAACCAAAACTGAGGAGTTTTTATGCGAAAACGTTATTTTTTTCATTATGAAGATTAATTACTTTCATAAAATAAATTTATTACTAAAAAGACTGATATTAAAAGATAGACAGTATAATATCAGTCTTTTTTCTATGCTAAACTTGACTTAAGCAACTTATTTGAAAGGTTTTAAAGCAGTTTTGCAGAAGGAGGAGTTTAGATGGCTATTTTGCCTGGTGAGAAAAATTGTATTACAGATGTTGCGGGGGTTAGGGTTGGGCATGTGACGCTTGAAGCGGATCTTGCAGATGGTGAGGCGGTTCGGACGGGTGTGACGGCAATTTTACCGCATGGGGGTAATTTATTTAAGCATAAGGTAGCAGCTGCAAGTTATGTGATTAATGGTTACGGTAAGTCGACCGGTTTAATTCAAGTGAATGAGCTGGGGCTAATTGAGTCACCTATCATGTTGACAAATACCTTTAGTGTGGCCTCTGTTCTAGCAGGGACTTTGAATTATTTACTAGATGAAAATCCTTGTATTGGTCAGTCTTGTAGCTCTGTGAACGTCCTGGTCGGTGAATGTAATGACAGTTATTTGAACTCTATGCGCCTGCAGTCGGTCAAGGAGCATCATGCAGTGACGGCCATTCAAAGTGCAAGTGAAGCTCCAGCTGATCAGGGTGCAGTTGGTGCGGGCAAGGGCATGGTCTGTTTTGGGTATAAAGGCGGGATTGGTCGAGCATCGCGACGCATCACATGTGAAGATGAGACTTATACACTCGGCACACTGGTCTTAAGTAATTTTGGTAAGAGGCAGGATGCTTTATTTGCCGACTTTGAGGCAGCTGATCTCAAGACGCCTGATGGATCAATTATGATGGTGATTGCAACGGATGCGCCCCTTGAGCACCGTCAGTTAAAAAGGTTGGCCAAAAGAAGTGCAGCCGGACTGGGGCGTTTGGGCGCTTACTATGCCAATGGCAGTGGTGACATTGCTATTGCTTTTACGACAGCTAATGAATACACACATGAATCAACTGATTCAGTGAGAAATCTCAAGTCATTGAATGACGATCACCCACTTATGAATGAATTATTTGAAGCGGTTGTTGAATGTATTGAGGAGTCTGTCATCAACTCCTTAAAATATGCGGAAACAACAAAAGGACGGAAAAATCGAATCGTTGAAAAAGCACCGATTTAAAATCCGAAGTTAGATGATCGAATCCAGCTTCTTATTTTAAATCATCGTTATGATATGATTTATCTATAAAATATGGCATGAGCCTATGTTTATTAGAGAAATAAGATGTTATTAAACCCTAAAATAACAAGGAGTATAAAAAGTGTATTCGAAAATAAAAATGATATAATTTTTATATATTTATTATTTTTTAGGGGGAGTAAAATGGAAGTTGACCTTGGTCAGTTACTTGAACCGATTGCGAATAATTTACTTGAATTAGTACCACTTATTTTGGCAGTAGTCATTCTTTCAGTCATGATGCGTATAGTGAGAATACCAAAAATAATCATTGAGATCATTTCGCTTATCTTATTTGGCTTAGTAATTTTCTATTGGATCAAAACATCTGTCCTAGCCTAGGACTTAATTTATTTTTTATAATTCCCATTTTTTGACTAACAAATTGTCAGAAAGTTTGCTATTCTTAAAGGGCAAGTACTTCAAGTTTAGGAAGGGGATTATTATGACGATCAATTTAGAACAGATTAATAAAGACATCCTAGAGTTAGAGGGACCTGTTTTGACAGCTTATTTAAAAACAGACCCAACGAACGAAAACTGGAAGATACGATTGAAGAATAATTTGAAGCGGACAGGGCATTATGTTGAGTCGTCGCAGGCGGAAAATAAGAAGTTATATGATTCAATTGCTAAAAGAGTCGATCAAGCGATTATGGAGCGTTCACGCGAGTTAAAGCAAGGCATTGTTTGTTTTGCTAATGAGGAGAAGTTACTCCTCTATGTCACTCAAGTCCCTGTTGAAAACCAATTCGATTGGGAAGATAAGGCTGTCACAGATCAGTGGGATGCGCTCACAAAGGCTTATCCAAAGAGTGGGGTTATCTTACTCCAACGTGACAAGGTTTCCTTGCTTGATACAGAGTTAGGTGAGCTTACGGGTGAGGCGCATTATGAATTTAATTTAGAAAATGAGGACTGGACACAGTACAAGGGCGTCTCATTTGGTAATATGAATTCAAGCCGGGCAAATCATAAGGAACGTTATGATAAGCGGGTAAAAGTGAATGAAGAACGCTGGTTAAAAACATTGATTCCGCGTCTTGAAAAGCATATGAAGGTAAATAAATGGAGCGGTCTTTACCTAGCAGGTCCAGCAGAATTAACAAAACTTATGGAAGCGAAATTAAATAAAAAAATATATAAAACAATTAATAGTAATTATGCAGGTAAATCAGCAAATGAAGTTTTAAATAAAATTCTTGATTAAGTAAAAGCACCTAGCTTTGAGCTAGGTGCTTTTACTTAAAATTGTCAAAATATTCAAAATAGCATATAATAAAAAATAAAGGATATGATTCCAATGAAGACGGGTAAATCGAAATTAACTTTGTTTATTGCTTATGGTTTGTGGGGGATTATATTTTTACTGAGTCTTATCTTTCCCTATCAACTTGACTACGGTGTTCTCGTTAAACTCCTGCATTCATTAGCCTTTATTCAGCTGATGATTGCAATGATTTGGTTTGCACTTTTGCTCATTAAGAGAAAAGTTAGACAGCAAGCTCAGCTTGAGCGTGTATTTATTTTTATTTTAATGAGTGTCCTACTCTTATTTCTTTCTTATTTACCCGCACAAATCATTACGCATGCGCTTATTCTATTTTTAATTCCATTAAATATCTTGTTTTACTTGAACTTTTTAAAAGAGGTCTACCTCCAGTGATTTACCCACATAGCAGATTAATGATCTATGTGGT
>JASLIE010000191.1 GCA_030152985.1 Bacillaceae bacterium | reverse complement strand
TGTAGACTTCAACTTTAGCCTCATCTTGATTGAGTTTAAAGGTTGGAACATATCCTAAGTTAGCCATGCCATAATAAGATTTTCCACTCACTTCAACACTCACTGCATAAACCCCTTCTTTTGGTAGAAGGTAGGATGTAACAGGCTCTAAATTTGCAGTAGGAAAACCAATTGTTCGTCCCCTTTTATCACCAGCCATAACAAATCCTTTAAAGCTATGTGGACGAGCTAAGTGCTCATTAACAAGTTTAATATTTCCTTTTTTTAAATTTTCTCTAATCCGAGTTGAACTAATCTTTTCATCTTGATCACTAACTTCATCAATTGCTTGATAAGTAAACTCATCTTTCATAAACTCATGAATATTTTTCATATTACCTTGCCCCTTATGACCAAAACTAAAGTCAAATCCAGCAATTAAATGTTTAATATTTAACTTAACTATAAAAGCTTGAATGAATTCATTTGGTAATAACTTTGAGAGTGCTTCATTAAATTTAATAATAATTAAGTAATCAATCCCCATATTTTCAAAGATCGTTTCTTTTTCAGCTAGAGGTGTTATATAGTTAATATCTTCCTCTACTTTGTTTAAAACAACAGAGGGATGAGGATGAAAAGTGATTACTGTACTTTTAATATGATGTTGTTTAGAGTATTTTAAGGCTTCATTTACTAATGTCTGGTGTCCTTTATGAACACCATCAAAAAATCCGATTGCTGCGACTGAATCTTCTAAATTAATATTTTCAAAGTCTTTAGGATATTCTAAATAAATTGTTTTCAATAGTTTTCACCTTCACCTTTAGCTTCATTAAACACTCTAAGTGCTCTATATTCATCACTTTTATTAGGACTTTTAGAATATATCGCCAAAAATTCATCTTGATACATCATTTTAAATGGTTTATCCGAATACATTTCCATTTTTTTAAGAGTAAACTTTTGTCCGTAAAGAACAAGTTGTTTCATTTTCTCATCTACTTGATAAGATGGCAAGTGTTTTAAAACATCTTTTGTTGGTAAAATAAGTTTTTCAATCGAGTCTGTATCAAGATTTTCATTAATTTCATCAAAAGTAAATGTCTCATTCTTTTTTATTGAATCGCTTTCAATACGCTCTAATTTTGACATATGAGCAAGTTCATTTAATTGTTTCCCTATATCAACGCATAAGGTACGGATATAAGTTCCTTTTGAACAGTCAACTGTTATCTTAAAACTTTCCTTTTCTTGATCAACAGCATCTAGTTTTATGTCATGAATTCTAACACGTCTTTTAGGTCGTTCAACTTCTAAATTTTCACGTGCATATTCATAAAGACGTTTACCTTTGACTCTTACGGCCGAGTACATAGGCGGTACTTGAACTATTTCTCCTTTAAAATGATCCAAGGCAAACTCAATTTCTTCTTTAGTTGGAAATTGAGTGACTTCTTTTGTTTTAATCACTCTACCAGATGCATCTTCAGTCTCGGTGATTGAGCCAAGTTTTACCTCAGCAACATAAATCTTATGTAAGTCAGATAAATATGGAATGACTTTTGTAGAGTCACCTATACAAATAGGAAGTACACCTTCGACATCAGGATCTAAAGTGCCAGTGTGGCCTATTTTTTTAGTCTTTAATAACTTTCTTAATTTAAACACACAATCATGTGAAGTTAATCCTTTTGGCTTCCATAAAGGTAACACACCATTCATTCGTTTATCCTCCCTAATAAATTAAAGAACTAAAACCTGACCTAATTTAGGTCAGGTTCTGATTTATTCATCTAATTTTCTTAAAATCGCATCAATTCTATTTCCATATTCATGCGCTTCATCAAACTCAAATGTTATTTCTGGTACTTTTCTGAGCCGAATTCGCTTGCCTATCTCTGAGCGAATGAATCCAGTAGCTTTTGTTAAACCGACAAAAGTTGATTCTTTTTCTTCTTCTGAACCAAGAACAGAAAAATAAACTGTTGATTGCTGAAGATCACCTGTGACTTCAACATCAGTTATTGTAACAAAACCAATCCGTGGATCTTTCATCTTGTGAGCTAAAATGTCACTAATTTCTTTCTTCATTTCCTCACTCACTCTATGCGCTCGAACATTACTCATTATCTACACTCCTTTATAAACGTTCAAAAGACGTTAGTGTACGTTCAACTTCTGAAGAGCTGTCGATTAAATTTAGTACTTTTTGCATTACTTTTTCACCATAAATATAATCATTTGTCACAATTGCAATACCGAACTTAGTTCGTTGCCACAAATCCTGATAAGCTATTTCAGCAATTGAAACATTAAAATCTTTTTTTACTTGATGAAAAAGCCGCTTTAATTGAGATCTTTTTTGCTTAAGTGAATGCACATGATATAAAAAACATTCTACCTCAGCGTAAACAATCATACACGTTCAATTTCAACCATTATGAATGCTTCAATAATATCGCCAACTTTAATATCATTAAAGTCTTTAATCGTAATTCCACACTCGTAGTTTTGCTCAACTTCACGTACATCATCTTTAAAGCGTTTTAAGGCTGCTAACTCACCCTCAAATAAAACCACACCGTCACGTACAACACGCAC
>JASLIE010000188.1 GCA_030152985.1 Bacillaceae bacterium | reverse complement strand
GCGATCGATAATGTACTTAAAAAAACAAACTTAGAAACAAACATTGTAATCGATCAATTTTGCCTGCCTCATGTCTATAAAAATTATTTAGCATCAGAAAATTTAAAACTACATTCACATACATTCTTTCTCACAAAGGCTGAGCATCACTCACTTGCAGTTGCAACTGCGAGTATTATTGCACGTGCAAGTTTTTTAAAGGAAATGGCACTTTTATCTAATGAAACTGGTCAAGATTTACTCAAAGGAGCCTCACATAAAGTTGATCTCTTAATCGCAGAGATTATCAGAAGTAAGGGTGAAGCTTATTTAAGTAAGATAGCTAAAGTTCATTTTGCCAATACAGATAAAGCAAAAAAACTTCTTTGATGAAAAAACAGCTTGAGAGTTAGCTCTCAAGCTGTTTTAGATTTCTAAAACAATTTTACCGATGTTTTTATTTGCCTGCATATAATCATGTGCTCGACCAACTTCTTCAAGCTTAAATGTTCGATCAACTACAGGTTTAATTTTCCCACTTTCAAACAATTCGAAGGTCTTTTCAATTAGCTCTTTTGTTAGCTCAACCTTATAGGCTCTGCTTCTTGGATTAAGTAAAGTTCCAATTACTTTAACGCGTTTAGCTAAAATATGATTTAAATTAAAATTTTCAACTCGAGCGCCTCCAAGTAGTCCAATGACAACAATACTGCCATCAACCTTAATACTTTTTATATTTTTTTCCCAATACGAGGCACCAATAAAATCTAAAATCAAATCAACACCTTGTTTATTTGTTAACCTATGAATTTCTTCTTCAAATTCTTTTTCCTTATAATTAATTAAGTGATCTGCACCAAGCTGTTGACAATACTCAAGTTTCTCTTTACTTCCTGCAGTGACTGTTACTTCAGCTCCTACTTCTTTCGCGAGTTGAATCGCTGCGGTTCCAACTCCACTAGCACCTGCGTGAATTAATACGTGTTGACCTTCTTTTAAATCACCATGCCAAAAAAGCGATTGATAAGCTGTTAAAAAAACCTCTGGAATGGCTGCGGCTTCTACAAAGTTTAAGTTTTCGGGAATTGGAATCGCAAGGCCTTCATCTAAAAGTGCATACTCAGCATAGCCACCTTCAAACATTAATCCTGTCACCTTATCACCGACTTTAAAATGCTTACATTCATCCCCTATCGCCTCAACAGTTCCAGCGACCTCTAAACCTAGACTAATATTTTCTAAAGCTTGATTTGGGTACTTACCCACTCGTTTAACAATATCTGCTCGGTTAACTGCAGCAGCTTCGACCTTCACTAATAATTGATTTCCTTCTGCCACTGGCTTATCAATTTCTACAAGTTCTAATTTATCTGTTCCGCCTGGTTCACTTACTAAGATTGCTTTCATTATCCAAACCTCCTTAGATACTTAGTCCTTAGAATACAAGGTGTTAAAGAAAAAAGCAATTATCTTTTTTCACATGAATAAAGTTTAATCACCTCAGGATAGGATTCTAATTCCTGCAAACCTTTTTCAGTTAAGTCATATATTCCGCGGGCGACACGTTTAAACCAACCATAATGATTATCATATAAAATAGCATATGTTTTTTTGCTTGTCCCATTTTCTTGCAATGTTTTAGCAGACTGTTCACCATTTTCTTTTAAGCATAAGGCAATATGAATTGCTTGCTCTTTATAGGCAGTGATTAGTTTTGTTTGATAACTCCCGCCAATATTTAAGTTACTTTCCCTTGCCCTGAATTCTTCAATTAACTTTATTCTTTTTCTCTTATTTCTCGCCTGTGATTGTTTTTTATTAAAGGCTTTTGGCTCATGAATAACTTCAATTTGTTTTCTTTTTCCCCTAAAAGAAACTAGAATAAAACCAAGTTCTAAGCGACGTATTAAATGTAATTGATCTCTCCACTTCTTCCTACGCCTGCTTCCTTTTGGCTCAACAATTGCAATATAAACATGATCTGTAAGCTTTAACCGTTCTGCTGCTTGAATGAGAAGCGTGACATTGAGATTAAGTTTCAATTCAACAATAATCAGCTCATCTTTTTTTAAGGCGACCAAATCACAATCATTGACTTCTGCTTTTACCTCATAGCCTAATTCAGTAAAGTAAGCAGCAACTGGTTCATATAAATCTGTTTCATATATTTTAGTCATACTTAACCCTCTTTTTGATTAAAAGCACACTGAAGATTTCAGTGTGCTTTAAATTAACTTCTTACATATGCCTGATATTTAACTTTCACTTCATCAATTAATGCCTTAAATGATGCATCAACTTCTTTATCAGTTAAGGTCTTTTCACTGTCCTGATAATGCAAGTTAAATGCAAGTGACTTTTCGTTTTCCTTTAAACCTTCACCTGTATAAACATCAAATGCTTCAACTTTTTTCACAAGTGGTTGTCCTTTTTCTACAAGTGTTTGTTTGATTGCTCCTGCCTCTATATTTTTATTAACAACAAAAGCAACATCTCTTAAAATAGATGGGTACTGTGGGATTGGCTCATAAATTAATTCTTCACCTTCTAATGTTAAGAGTCTCTCTAAGTTTAAATCAAAAACAAAAGTTTCCTTTAAATCCTTCTCTTTAGTAAGTAATGGGTGGACTTGACCCATGAAACCAATTGTCTCACCATCCAGTAACAAGCTTGCCGCACGTCCTGGGTGCATATCCTTGATGGTTGCTTGTTTAAACTCGATTTCAATTGATAAATAATCTGCTAGGCCTTCGATAATGCCTTTGACTAAATAGAAATCTACTGCTTTCACTTCATTTTGCCACTTATGATCTAACCAATTGCCGGTTAAAGCAGCTGATAGACGTAATTGTTCATGTGGTTGCTTTTTAATCTCAGACTCTTTGTTTAAAAAGATTGAACCTAGCTCATATAAGAATACATTTGCTTGCTTACGTGCGACATTATGTGAAAGACGATTTAATAGCTCTGGAAGCTGACTTAGGCGTAGATATTCATGATCTTCGCTTAATGGCATTGCAAGTGGTACAGCAATATAATTCTCAGCTCTTACTTCCGGACTTAGCAGCTGATTTGTCTGCTCTTTATCTACTAAAGAGTAAG
>JASLIE010000173.1 GCA_030152985.1 Bacillaceae bacterium | reverse complement strand
TAACTACATTTAGTGCAAATGAAGTGACGTATAAAGGGGTTTGAAAATGATTCAAAAACAAGAGGTTAAAGTGATTAGTAATCAAGAAATAGCAAAGGATTCTTATGAACTTATTGTTCAAAATGACTACTTAGCAAAGCAAGCAATTCCAGGACAGTTTTTACATTTATCTGTTCCAAACCATACATTAAGGCGCCCACTTTCAATTGCCAGTGTTAATCAATCAGATTCAAGTTTAACTTTACTCTATAAAGTAATCGGAAGCGGTACGAGGCAGCTAAGTAAATATAAAGTAGATGATAAATTCTCAGTTCTTGGACCAAGTGGCAATGGTTTTACATTGGATAATTTAAATCAAGAAGATCACGTCTTGTTAATTGGTGGAGGAATTGGTGTTCCTCCCCTATACTTTCTTGCTCAAACTTTGTCTGAAAAGAGAATTAAATTTACAGCAGTTTTAGGCTTTTTGTCAGAAGAATATAAGTTTTATGAGGAAAATTTTAAAGCTTTGGATACAACAATTATTGTGACAGATGATGGTTCCTATGGTGAAAAAGGAAGAGTGACTGATCTTGATTTAAAAGAGAACTTTACACAGTATTATTCCTGTGGTCCTCTACCAATGCTTAAGGCTGTTAAGGAAAAATATAAAGATTTAACGGGCTATTTATCATTTGAAGAGCGTATGGCCTGTGGAATAGGGGCTTGCTATGCCTGTGTTATATCTGTTGATAATGAGACAGGTTATAAGAAGATATGTCAAGATGGACCTGTCTTTAAGAGTGAAGAGGTGAGTTTATAATGGATCTTTCAGTTAATTTACCGGGGCTAAATTTAAAAAACCCCATTATGCCCGCATCTGGATGCTTTGGCTTTGGAAAAGAATATGCAGACTTTCTAGATCTAAATGATTTAGGAGCGGTCATTATGAAATCAGCAACTGGAACAAGCCGGAGGGGAAATGATACACCTCGCGTAGCAGAGACTCCAGCCGGTATGCTTAATGCAATTGGATTACAAAATCCAGGCGTTGATGCAATTATAAAAGAAGAACTCCCTTTCCTTAAACAGTTTGATTTACCAATTATCGCAAATGTTGCAGGGAGTACGATAGAAGAGTATGAGGAAGTAGCAGAGAAGTTTAGTGCAGATGGATCGATTGATGCGATTGAACTTAATATTTCTTGTCCGAATGTTAAAGAAGGTGGTATCCAATTTGGAACCAACTGTTTAATGGCTGAAGAGATTACGAGACGAGTCAAGGCTAAGAGTAATGTCCCTGTTTATGTTAAGTTATCGCCTAATGTTACAAATATTGTGGACATTGCTAAATCCGTTGAACATGCAGGGGCAGATGGGTTGACCATGATTAACACCTTAACGGGTATGCAGATTCATTTACCTACAGCTAAACCTTTGATCGCTAATCAAACAGGTGGACTGTCTGGCCCAGCTATTAAACCTATCGCTATTCGAATGATTTATGAAGTGAGTCAGGCAGTTGACCTTCCTATTATCGGAATGGGTGGAATCTCCGATGCTGAAGATGTTCTTGAATTTTTACTTGCAGGTGCAGATGCAGTTGCAGTCGGAACAGCCAACTTTCAAAATCCACTTGTTATGAAAGAAATTATTGATGACTTACCTCATGTACTAACTAAATATGGTTTTTCATCTATTAAAGAAACAGTCGGAAAGGGGCATCGTTAAATGTATCTTGCGCTAGACTTTCCGGACTTTAAAACAACAAAAGACTTTTTAGAAGAAAATGAACTAGAAGGCGTAAAGGTAAAGGTAGGTATGGAATTATTTTATCGTGAAGGATTCAAAATACTTGAGTATTTAAAGGAAAATAAGCATCCTATCTTTCTTGATTTAAAGTTATTCGACATCCCTAACACAGTCGAACATGCTATGAAAAATTTAGCAAGCTATGAGCTTGACTATGTGAATGTGCATGCACTTGGCGGAAGCGAAATGATTAAGCGGGCAAAAGAAGGTTTAAGTACAAGTAAACATGACACAAAACTTCTAGCAGTGACAATTTTAACATCAATGGACCAAGCCGTTATTCAGAATGATTTGGGCTTAAGTGGAACAGTTGATGAAGAAGTTTTACGTTTAGCTTATCTCGCTTCAGAAAGTGGTGCAGATGGTGTTGTTTGTTCTGTTCATGAAGCGGGATTAATCAAAGAAAAGTTACCAGGCTTTATCACGATGACACCGGGTATTAGGTTAGAAGAAGGAAGCCATCATGATCAAAAACGAGTAGCTACACCAAAAGAGGCACGGCAGACAGGCGCGAGTCACATTGTGGTTGGACGTAGTATTACTCAATCCAAAGATGTAAAAGCAAGATATAATGATGCATTAAAGGAGTGGGGAAATGAATAAACAGATAGCAAAAGATTTATTAAGTATTGAAGCGGTTCAAATCCGAACGGATAATTATTTTACATGGACATCAGGCATCAAATCGCCAATTTATTGTGATAATCGTTTGACAATGTCTTATCCAAAAGTTCGAACACATATTATTGATGCGTTTATTGAAGCGATTAAAAAACTAGATACACAGCCTGATGTAATAGCAGGCTGTGCTACAGCTGGAATACCACATGCAGCATGGATTGCTGAACGATTAAATCTTCCAATGGTTTATGTTCGCTCCTCTCCAAAAGGACATGGAAAAGGAAACCAAATAGAAGGTGTAGTCAAGCCTGGACAAACAGCAGTTGTGATTGAGGATTTGATATCAACCGGTGGATCATCGATTGACTCGAGTCAAGTATTAGAAGATTCAGGAGTCACTGTTTTATCTGTTTATGCAATATTTACATATGGACTTCCACTTGCAGAAGAAAATTTTTCAAAGGCTAATCTTCCATTCACAACATTAACTGGATTTGATACTGTAGTTGAAATGTTAACAGAGGAAAAGTCAATTTCAGAAGCAGAGTCGAATGAATTACTGACATGGAGAAACAACTTATAATTCATTTAACCTTAAATTATGACTGTTCATGCAGATAAAAAGGCAAATCAATAAAGTTTTGGTATAATTAATAACAATAGAATACGATAGAAAATAATTATGTGTAAGGATAGAGCGTATGAAAATAGATGATTATAATTTATTATTAAAACTAAATGAAATTGGAACTGTTAGAGGAACTGCCAAAGCTATTCTTATCTCACAGCCCGCTGTTTCTCAGAGACTCAAATTTATTGAGGATTATTTTGGTGAGCCTATCTTTATTCGTACATCTAAGCGATTAAAAGTAACACCAAGTGGAGAAATAATATTGAATCATGCAAAAGAAGTCGTTGAGCGAGAAAAGGCAGTGAAAAATAAATTAGCAGCTTCGAGTATTGAAGTTAAGGGAACTTTATCAATTGCTTGTTCATCCTTGATAAGTCAGCGTTACTTGCCCAAAATACTTGCTCGGTTTACAAAAGAATTCCCACTCGTTACAATTGATTTAGTAACAGGAATGAGTGAGGATATTAAGCGTAATCTAAAAGATTTTCACGTGAGTATCGTTCGGGGAGAGAAAGCAAAAGAGTCAAACTCTGTACTTTTATTTAAAGATCCTTTATACATCTTTGATACTGAACCATTTGACAGTGAAGAAATTAAGAGTCGTCCATTGATTTCATTTAAAAGCGATACAAGCATGCAAGCATTATTTGATAACTGGTTATACCATCATCAAGGCATGATTAATCCAATTAAAAAAATAAATGTTGATCAAATTGAAACCTGCAAAGAATTTATGGTAGAAGGTATAGGCATGGCAATTTTACCAAAAAGTGTTTCCCATTCTTTAGTAGATGATTTTCCACATATGCCACTCAAAGTTAAAGGTGAACCAGTTACGCGAGATACGTGGTTAACTTATCCTGCTGGTGTACGTAAGCTTCCCCAAGTGGACCATTTTATTCGTATTCTACTAGAAGAAGATTTTGTTTAAGTAAATAAAACATATATTAAATAGGTGTTAAAACAAAAATAGTTTCAGTGAACTCACTGAAACTATTTTTGTTTTTTAAGATGTTTGATTGTCTCTTCTTTTGGTGTCACATAGATTGTTTTTTGATTGTCATAAGTGACATAGCCGGGTTTTGCAGCGGCAGGTTTTTTTACATATTTAATCTGAGTGTAATCAACAGGCACTTGGGCAGAAAGTCTTGCTTGACTAAAATATGCTGCAAGTTCTGCGGCCTCAAGTAAGGTTGCTTCACTCGGATTAGTATGTCTAATGACAACATGTGAC
>JASLIE010000167.1 GCA_030152985.1 Bacillaceae bacterium | reverse complement strand
CTTCTATAAGAAAAACACTCGTCTAGACATTTAATAGTTGTTCTGTTCAGTTTTCAAGGAGCAAAATAAATAGTCACCACTTGTTTAGCAAGTGGATATTTATCTTAACACTTCTAGTATAACTTTGTCAACTTCTTTAGTTGTTTTAGTTATAAAGCATAAAAAGCGAAACTTTTTTTGCAACACAATAAATCATACACTTCTCACCTGTATAAGTCAAATAAAACCCCTTTAACGAGTATAATGAACTCATTAAAGGGGAAGATAAATTAATTTGCAACTATATTTACAAGTTTACCTGGTACTACAATTACCTTCTTAACTTCTTTTCCTTCTAACCATTCTTGTGTTTTAGAATCTTCTAAAGCTAACTTTTCTAATTCTTCTTTAGTAATATCCTGAGAAACCATTATTTTAGAACGAATCTTTCCAAGTACCTGAATCACTATCTCGACTTCATCTTCAACTAATTTAGATTCATCGTAATCCGGCCACGCTTCATATGTGATTGTTTCTGTATGACCCAACTTACTCCATAACTCTTCACCCAGATGAGGTGCAACCGGATAAAGTAACTTTATAAAGCCTTCAATATATTCACTAGATACTTTTTCTGCTTTATAAGCTTCATTAACAAACATCATTAATTGTGAAATTCCCGTATTAAAATGTAAGGCAGTAAAATCTTCCGTTACTTTCTTTACGGTTTCATGATAGACCTTTTCTAAACTTGTATCATTTTCTACAATCTTATCAGAAAGACTTCCGTCTTCATTTACAATTAAGCGCCAAGTACGATCTAGAAATCTGCGAGCGCCATCTAAACCTGTTGTTGACCATGATACATCCGCATCTAATGGACCCATAAACATTTCATAGAGTCTCAGTGTATCTGCGCCATGTGATTCAACGATTTGATCCGGGTTAATTACGTTTCCTAATGACTTACTCATCTTCACATTGTCTTCTCCAAGAATCATGCCTTGATTGTATAATTTTTGGAAAGGTTCTTTAGTAGAGACAACACCAATATCATATAAAAATTTGTGCCAAAAACGAGCATAAAGCAGATGGAGGACAGCGTGTTCTGCACCACCTATATAAATATCAACTGGTAGCCATTTTTCTAGCAATTTAGGGTCCGCTAATTTCTCCTTATTATCAGGATCGATAAATCGTAAGAAATACCAACTACTTCCTGCCCATTGTGGCATTGTATTTGTTTCTCTTCGTCCCTTCATTCCTGTTTCAGGATCAGTCACATGAATCCAGTCGCTATTAGCAAGGGGAGATTCACCTGTTCCAGACGGCTTAATTTCTGTCATGACTGGTAGCTCAAGTGGCAACTCCTCATCAGGAACAGCTGTCATTGTACCGTCTTCCCAATGAATAATTGGAATTGGCTCTCCCCAATACCTTTGTCTTGAGAATAACCAATCTCTTAAACGATATGATACTTTCTTAGTTCCAACTTGATTTGCTTCTAACCAATCTATCATTTTAGCAATTGCCTCACCCTGATTTAGACCATTTAAAAATTCAGAGTTAATTAGTTTTCCATCACCTACATAAGCTTCTTGAGAAACATTTCCACCTTCTACGACTTCTTTTATTGGAAGGTCAAATTGTTTAGCGAATTCATAATCACGTTCATCATGTGCCGGTACCGCCATAATTGCACCGCTACCATAAGATATCAGTACATAATCCGCTACCCAAATTTCAATTTTCTCATTGTTAACAGGATTGATTGCGTAAGCGCCTGTAAAAACACCTGTTTTATCTTTTGCTAAGTCTGTTCGTTCTAAATCTGATTTTGTTGCTACTTCTTTAATGTAAGCCTGCACTACTTTTTCTTGCTCTGAACTTACGATTTCTTTTACAAGTGGATGTTCAGGAGCTAACACGGCATAGGTTGCACCAAAAAGTGTGTCTGGTCGTGTTGTAAACACTTCAAATGATGCGTCATGTCCATCAATTTCAAAAACCACTTCTGCGCCTTCTGAACGTCCAATCCAATTTCTTTGCATTTCTTTTAAGTTTTCAGGCCAATCAAGTTCATCTAAATCATCAAGTAGACGATCAGCATATTCTGTAATTTTTAAAACCCATTGTTTCATTGGTCGGCGCTCAACAGGATGACCACCACGTTCACTCAAACCATCAATTACCTCTTCGTTAGCTAAAACTGTTCCAAGCGCTGGACACCAGTTCACATTTACTTCATCCATATACGCCAGACCTCGGTCAAACATTTGTTTAAAAATCCATTGTGTCCACTTATAATAGTCAGGATCAGTTGTACTTAACTCTCGGTCCCAGTCATATGAAAAACCTAAGTCTCTTAATTGACGTCTAAATGTATTGATGTTTTCTTGGGTAAATTCAGCCGGACTATTTCCCGTATCAATTGCATATTGTTCAGCAGGAAGTCCAAATGCATCCCATCCCATTGGGTGGAGCACTTCTTTTCCTTCCATACGTTTCATTCTTGATAAAATATCTGTAGCTGTGTAACTTACCGGGTGACCAACGTGTAAACCGGCAGCTGAAGGATACGGAAACATGTCTAATGCGTAAAACTTCTCTTTTTTTGTATGTACATCTGTTTTAAATGTTTTGTTTTCTAACCAATAATTTTGCCACTTACTTTCAACCTCTTTGTGATTATAGCTCACTAAGTAATCCCCCTTAATTATCATTTTAATTTATAAAAGAAAAATGCTCTCAAAAAGACCTTCGAGCAGCATTTCTACTTAGAATATGATTACATAAACACGATTAGTTCAATACTTTGAATTGTATTGAATATTTCAACTTTTGTCAAGATTAGCGCCAGAATGTAGCTCACACTTTGGAATGGTTTTTAATCTATGATAAACTACATCAATATAAGAATATTAAAATGTAAAGGTTGATCCTATGCTAAAGCCAGTTGTTAATTTTGCACATTCACTCCTAGACTCTACTCTAGAGTCTGATTCTGTCGTAGTCGATGCAACTTGTGGAAATGGTTATGATACATACTTTTTAGCTTCTAGAGTGCCAAACGGTAAAGTCCTTGCTGTTGACATTCAGGCTCAAGCCATTGAAGCAACTAAGAAAATGAATCAAAACTTTGACTTTATTGAGTATATTCAAGACAGTCACGCAAATATCGCCACACACCTAGAACAGTTAAATATTCATCAAATTGATGGAGCTATCTTTAATCTTGGTTATTTACCACGTAGCGATAAAACAATTGTCACTGAAGGCTCAAGTACAACTTGTGCAATCAAAGCACTTTTAAAAAAATTAAATACAGGCAAACTTATTGTGCTTGTTGTCTACCATGGACATGAAGGAGGTAAGGCAGAAAAAAAAGAGGTCTTACGTTTTGTTGAAAGCTTAGATCAAAAAAAGTTTTCAGTTATTCGTTATGGCTTTATAAATCAAATTAACTCACCCCCTTTTGTTATTGCAATTCAAAAAAGATAGACTAATGGAGGTATTAACTATGATTGGTCCT
>JASLIE010000166.1 GCA_030152985.1 Bacillaceae bacterium | reverse complement strand
GAAAGTAAAGAATTAATTAACTTTGTTGATTCATTTACGATAGCGGGTAGGTTATTGACTAGATTATTTAATTGCTGAGTAATAGGTGGACCGACAAGTGCGATTGCGACCCAAACGAAGCCAGCTAAAATCGCTAAAATAATAACGATACTTCCCCATCTCGGCATTTTTCTTTTTTCTAAAAAAGTTTGAATCGGCTTTGTCACATAAAAAAGGACTCCAGCAACAAGAAGAGGTAAGAAAACAGTCCTTCCGATAATGACTAGGGGTGAAAGAATGAATTTGACTTCTAAAAAGTATTTTATAATAAGAAGTGATAATAAAATGCCGATACCTAGTTGAAACCATAGTTTTTTCGTCATTGTCTTCCTCCATTCTAAACCAAGTTTATAAGTATATTTATTATACGTCCTAATGAAGGAGATGTCGATGTTTAGTAAATAAACAAATTATAATGAAATAAGAAGGCGATATGTTATACTATTTAATATCAAAACAAGTCTACAAAGCATGATAAAATAAGGATGGTGGAAATAAGTGTTAACAAAAGAAGAAGTCATTAAGCTTTTAAATAATGTGAACGATCCATTTTTACATACACCTTTTCAACAAACAGGTGGAATTTTAGAGGTTAAAATACGTGAAGAAAAAAAGCATGTCAGTGTTAAGCTAGCAATTGGCGAGCCAAACACGGCTGAGCAAATGGAATTGCAACAGGA
This sequence comes from Bacillaceae bacterium, assembly GCA_030152985.1. Taxonomy (GTDB): domain Bacteria; phylum Bacillota; class Bacilli; order Bacillales; family Amphibacillaceae; genus Pseudogracilibacillus. Next base: position 1,812 of record JASLIE010000166.1, on the reverse strand, counting down.
AATTGTGGGGATCTTAAAGAAAAATGGTGCTAACACTGTTGGACTTCGGTTCGAACAATTACCTGAAGATGTGATTAAGAAGTACCAACCAACAAGTGAAGCAGATGATTCAATTTTAGGTGAAGCCGATCAGCCAGAATATATTGCAATTGCAAGTGGTAAGGGTGGTGTTGGTAAATCAACTGTAACCGTTAACTTAGCAATGGCACTCATGCGTTTAGGTAAGAAGGTTGGAATAATTGATGCTGATATTTACGGTTTCAGTGTACCTGATATGATGGGGATTGAAAATATACCGCAAGTTCGTGGTGAAAAGATTATTCCAGTTGAGCGTTTTGGAATTAAAGTGATTTCAATGGGCTTTTTCGTTGAAGATAACTCACCGATTATTTGGCGTGGGCCAATGTTAGGGAAGATGCTAAACAACTTTTTCTATGAAGTTGAGTGGGGCGACCTAGATTACCTACTGCTAGACTTACCGCCTGGAACGGGTGATATCGCACTCGACATGCACGAGTTGATTCCATCAGCACGTGAAGTGATTGTTACAACGCCTCATCCGACAGCAGCCTTTGTTGCAGCAAGAGCTGGTCAAATGGCGCTTAAGACCAATCACGAAATTTTAGGTGTTGTTGAAAACATGGCTTATTTTGAAAGTGAAAAAACGGGTGAAAAAGAATATGTATTTGGTCAAGGTGGCGGAGACCGTCTAGCAGAGGCTTTAGACACGAAGGTTTTAGGGCGTTTGTCCTTAAAGCAACCTTATTTCGATGAGGAAGTTTTTGCACCAGGTGTTTATCAAGAAAACCATCCGAATGGTGAAGAGTACCACAGAATGGCTGCTAAAATCATTGCGCATGTAGAAGAATAATTTCTTAAGACCCGTCTGAGTAGACGGGTCTTAAGTTTTATTTGAGTTAAATGCGACTTATCGCTTCTATCATGGTAAAATATACATAGTAATTTTGTAGGAGGAAATCATTTGAATAGTCAAAAGCTGTTTCGTTTTTTCATAAAAACATTCGTTATTGGTGGTGTTGTCGGAACGATTGCGAGCTTTTTTGTTATGGCTTCAGAGTATGCGCTTTATTTAAATCCTTTTGATTTTAAAGAACTTGCAGGCGTCTTTATTTTTTATATGGGATATGCTCTCGTCTTTACAGTCGTAAGTCAAACAGGTTTTTTTGCATATTTATTTATTCAACAATTTGGAGCCAGTATTTTTAAGGCGCTCTGGCCAACCGCACAACTGCTTGTCGTGATTTCAGCTGTTGCAAGCTTTATCTATGTTCCAAGTAAAGAAACCATATCACTTAATGCCTTTATTATTCTTGCCATTATTACTATTGTATTCGCATTAATCTTCGGTTATTTAAAAGTGCGTCAAACTAACTTTACAGCACTTATCCCGGCACTCTTTTTAATGATTGTGATGACAATGGTTGAGTGGACACCTGTTATTCGGGGTGGTGATTTAAGTTACGTGGCCCTTGTCTTACCAACCTTAATAACTGCGAATGGCTACCAATTACTTGCCTTACATGAAGTTACAAAAAAAGATCCAGAACATGAGCGAAGAAAGCAGGAGCGTAAGCAGGAACGTGAACGTTTAAAAAAAGAAAAAGAAAAAAAGAAAGAAGCTAAATCAAGGGCTTAGAGTTGATTAGGTGTTAATAGTTGTCACTCTCTTTTATCTGTGGTATATTTAATCTTGTCGCTACTTCAGAGAAGAACTCAGAGTGACAATTTTGCTCCTTGAAAACTGAACAGAACAACTATTAAATGTCTAGACGAGTGTTTTTCTTATAGAAG
>JASLIE010000271.1 GCA_030152985.1 Bacillaceae bacterium | reverse complement strand
ATTTTCTCTAAGATTTTCAACATTTTCTTTAGCAGCACTTATAAACGACACGATTCCCGGTAGGTTGACTGTACCACCTCTAAACCCAGACTCATGTGAATAACTTACTTTTTGTTTCCATTGAATACCCGGCTTAATATAACAAGCGCCAACTCCTTTAGGTCCCCCTATTTTATGACTTGAAATTGAAAGACTATCAATATAGGCCGCCTCAACATCAACCTTTATTTTTCCAAAGCTTTGGACCGTGTCTGTATGAAATAAAACATTTTCCTCATGTAAGATACGCCCAATCTCATCTATGTTTTGAACACTTCCTATTTCTGAATTCCCGTGTTGAATTGAAGCCAAAATCGTTGTATCTTTAATTGATTTTTTTAAATCTACTAGACTTATTTCGCCAAATTGATTCACTGGTAAGTAAGTCACCTCAAACCCTTCATCTTCCAAACGATTAAATAAATTATAAATTGAAGCATGCTCTATTTTTGTTGTAATTAAATGGTTTCCAAAATGACGATAGCCTTCTATTAATGTCTCGATTGCTAACTGATTCGACTCGGTTCCACCACTTGTAAAATAAACCCCGGACTTTTTTCCATTAATTAATTCAGCTAACTGAGCCCGGCAGTTCATAAGTAAGGCGTCTACTTCTGTTCCTAAGTCATGTAAGCTGCTCGAGTTTGCAAAAAAATTTCTGCTTGTATAAACATAAACTTCTAGTGCTTTTTCACTCATTTTACTTGTAGCTGCGTGATCAAAATAAATCAACGATATTCTCTCCTTTCTCTTCATGTATTTACATATGTCTTGTCATTAGTATTGTTATATGTAATCATATATGTCAAGTCTTATACTTTTATTTTGGAGGTTGGAGATGAATTCTTTATCTATTGAAGAAAAACTCACATCATTTTTACGTGAAGATATTGGCTACTCAGACATCACAACACGAAGTATTTTTCCTAAAGACGCAAAAGGAACAGCTCAACTCATTGCAAAAGAAAGCGGGATTCTATCAGGTATTGAATTGACAAGTAGGCTTTATAAACTTTTAGATGAACAAATAAAAATAAGCTACGATAAAAAGGACGGAGACTTTGTTCATGCTGGAGATAGGCTAGCTGTCATTAACGGGTCAATTCACGCAATTTTATCAGGAGAACGTACCTTACTCAATTTGCTACAACGCATGAGCGGGATTGCAACTGCTACACACCAGGCAGTTCAAACTCTAAATAATAATGCCATTCGCATTTGTGACACGAGAAAAACTGCTCCTGGCCTCGCCCTCTTCGATACCTATGCTGTACGTTGTGGTGGGGGATTTAACCACCGACTCGGACTTTATGATGGCGTCATGATTAAAGATAATCATATTAATTTTTCAGGATCTATTAAGCATACGGTTGAACAGGTACGCGAGCAGCTTGGTCATATGGTACAAATTGAAGTCGAAGTAGAAAGTGAATCTGAGGTTAAAGAAGCGGTTAAGGCTAAGCCTGATATTATTATGTTTGACAACTGTTCACCTGAAAAAATAAATAGACTTAGTCAACTTGTACCTCACACAATTATAAAAGAGGCTTCAGGTGGAATAAATATGGAAAATCTAGCACTTTATCGTGATGTGAACATCGATTACATTTCCCTTGGTTTTTTAACACATTCTGTTAAAGCACTTGATATAAGTTTAATTATCTAAGGAGGAGTTTTAATGGTTGATATGTTGGATTTTTTAAAAAGACAAACAGACATAAATACTTTACCCGAACATTACAAGAGTTTAACTTATCCTGAGATGGAAGCACGTGTTAGAGAGATTAAAGAAAAATTAGGTAACAAGCTTTTTATTCCAGCTCATCATTATCAAAAGGATGAAGTCGTACAATTTGCAGATGCAACAGGTGACTCACTTCAGCTCGCACAACTCTGTGCAAGTAATCAGGAGGCTGAATTTATTGTTTTCTGTGGGGTCCACTTCATGGCTGAAACAGCCGATATTTTAACAAGTGATAAACAAACCGTCTTACTACCCGACCTAAGAGCTGGCTGTTCACTTGCTGATATGGCTGATATCGAACAAACAAAAGTGTGTATGACTAAGTTACATGAAGTCTTTGGTGATACAGTAATTCCGCTCACTTACGTTAACTCAACAGCTGCAATCAAGTCTTTTGTAGGTGAGCATGGCGGGGCAACTGTCACTTCATCGAATGCAAAGAAAATGATTCAGTGGGCACTCACGCAAAAAGAGCGAATTCTTTTCTTACCCGATCAACATCTGGGGCGAAATATATCGCATGAACTTGGTATTCCATTAGATAAAATGGCTGTTTGGAACCCAATTACAAACGATTTTGAATTTAATGGTGATATTCAAGAAGCAAAAATCATTCTTTGGAAAGGTCATTGCTCAGTCCATGAGAATTTCACTGTTCAAAATATTGAGGATCTTCGTAGAGACATACCCGATATAAATATTCTTGTTCATCCTGAATGTCCTTATGAAACAGTCGCGGCTTCTGACTATTATGGATCTACAAGTTATATTATTCAAAAAATCGAAGAAGCACCCAAGGGAAGCAAATGGGCAATTGGAACAGAAATGAACTTAGTTAAACGATTAATTGATCGCCATCCTGATAAAGAGATTGTCTCACTCAACCCTAACCTCTGCCCTTGTATGACTATGAACCGGATTGATTTAAGGCACCTCCTTTGGTCACTTGAATCCATTGAATCTAAGGCCTATAAACATGAAATTAAGGTAGAAGAAAAGATTGCTGAGAATTCACTAGATGCCTTAAATAGAATGCTAGCATATGCTTAAACTCTAAAAAACCAAACTCTAAGTTTGGTTTTTTTATTTACTTTTTTATCGTAATAGTTTACAAATTTTTTATTATGTATTACACTAGTTTTATAAGAAGTTGCCTAGGGTAAACATTTTGAGTTATAGGTAACTAATGTGATTATTAAAACTTTTATAGAGAAGGTGAAATGATGGCTGGTACCGTCAGTGTAAAGAATCTCCATGTATCCTATTACGGTAAAGAAGTGGTTCATGATGTGTCTTTTAGTTTTGAAGCACAAAAATTAATTGGAATTATCGGTCCAAATGGAGCTGGTAAATCAACTATGATGAAGGCAACGCTTGGACTTATTCCAAGAGATAAAGGGAAAGTAAGTTTTGACGGTCAAGATGTAGAGGCCGTCAGAAAAGATATCGCCTATGTCCCACAAAGAAGTGATATTGATTGGGACTTCCCAATTACTGTCTTAGACACCGTCCTAATTGGGCGTTATCCAAGACTGGGTCTCTTTAGAAGACCTAAGAAAGCGGACAAGCAATTTGCTTATGCCTGTCTTGAAAAAGTAGGCATGCAAGAGTTTGCTAGTCGGCAAATTGCGGAGCTATCTGGCGGGCAACAACAGCGTGTATTCTTAGCTCGTGCACTTGCACAAGAGGCGGAATACTTCTTTTTAGATGAACCCTTTGTTGGAATTGATGTCGCCAGTGAAGAAACGATTATTAAAATTCTCAAAGATCTACGTAACGATGGAAAAGTAGTCTTTGTTGTCCATCACGACTTAACAAAAGTCGAAGCCTATTTTGATGATCTTATTTTAATTAACCGTGAACTCATTCAGGCAGGTCCTGTTAAGGAAGTCATCCAACCCGAAATCATGACAAAAGCCTATAATATGGACTTTTCTAAACTTGGGCAAATGGGGGTTGGTGTATAAATGGAATTCATTGCAGACTTAATGAGTTATGACTTCTTTAAAAAAGCGCTTTTCACCGCTATTATGGTCGGGATTATCTCAGGCGTCATTGGGAGCTTTAT
>JASLIE010000156.1 GCA_030152985.1 Bacillaceae bacterium | reverse complement strand
GCCATTAACTTCCGCTAGTCGCTCAAAACTAAGTTCAACTAACCTCTCTGCAGTGACCTCTTTATTCCTAATCATTTCAGCAAGTGAAACAGCATCAAGTTTAATGTAATCAGATAGCTTCAATACATCCATCCCCTTTTCTTTAGTCTACTCTAAGCCTAACACATTTCTCTCTATTTTATAAAAAAAGCAGAGTAGAGATTAACTCTACTCTGCTTTTATTTTGTCAAGTTCTGATAAATCAATTAAGCCCTCAATATCAGCTGAATCAATATAGCCTGCCTCCTTTGAGATCACTGCCATTTCTTCAACAACTGATGAGTTTACCTCGCTTGTAACAATTAGTTTCTCAAAAGCAACATCAATTTCCTTTTTATCTAACTCTTTTCCTGTTAATTCTTTAATATGTGAGATCACAAGGGCTTTACTTTCATCTGCTTGCGCTTGAATAAAGTCAACAGCCTTGAGATGTGCTCTTAAGTAAGCCTCAATTAAGTCTGTTTGCTCAGCGAAGTCACTGCGTGTTGCAACAACTGTGTTAGTTGAATCTTCTTTCCAAGCAAATTCATCCCAATCAAGTAAGAGCTCACCCTCTGCCTGCGTTTCTAAAATATAACCCCAGGGCTCTTGTGTCGCACTGGCATCAACTGAATCCTGAATAAATAAAGTCGCTGTATCGGCTGGTGCTTGTGCAATCAGTTCAACATCGCCGCCTTCAGATGTCGTTTTTAGATCCACTGCTTCAAGTGCCTTTCTCAGCATGATGTCTTGCGTACTCCCAATAACAGGTATTGCGACTTTCTTTCCTTTAAGATCGCTTAACTCTTTAATCTTACTCTTCTTATTACTGACTAAAACAGCCCCACCATTTACCGCACCTGAGACAATTTTATAGTTTGGATCTTTGACGTAAAAATTAATTAAAGGGCCAGGTCCAACCGTCCCAATATCAATCTCATTCGTTGTCATAGCTTCCATGAAGAGTCCACCATTTGTCACTGTTTTTGTTTTTATTTCTCTTTCGCCAAATTCCTCTTCAAAGTAACCTTTTTCTAAAGCAATGATTGTTGTGATATGCGTTAAGTTTGGAAAATAACCAATCCTAATGTCTTCATCCTTTGATTCTTCAGGATTTGAACAAGCAAATAAACTAATCACTAACACAAATAATAAAGTAAATTTTTTCATGATTAAGTCCCCTTTATTCCCCATTTTTTATGCAGATTTCTTTCAAGTCGTGTAAAGACGAGTTGATCAACTAAGCTGCCAATGATTCCAATCATAATCATCACCGCAATAACTAAGTCCATTTGCCCCAAGGCCCGACCGGACTCAAGCAACTGGCCAAGACCAGAACTTGCCCCAAGTAACTCACCTGCCATTAAAGCACGAAAGGAAAAGGCCCAAGCAATTCTAAAGCCACTGATTAATTGGGGGATCGCCGCCGGAAAAACAACGGTTCGCATTAAATTGCTCGGTCCTGCCCCTAAGGTGAGGGCAACTTGTTTATAGAGCGGTGGGACATTTTTAAAACCACTTACAGCATTTAAGGTAATTGTCCATGTTGCACCAATCGTAACAATAAAAAGAATCGCTGTATTATTTAAACCAAACCAAATAATTGCAAGTGGAAACCAAACAATACTCGGAATCGACTGCAGTGCAACGATTAAAAAACCAAGTGTATCTTCAATCAATTTAAAACGCCAGATTAAAAAGCCTAAACTCAAGCCTATAACAAGGGCTAAAGTAAAACCAATAATTAAGCGCCCCATACTTGCAGCCACTGCACTTAAAAATATTCCTGATAAAAAACCATCAAAGAGCCGCCTTAAAACATCTAGAAAACTCGGAAATAAAAATGAAGGCAGGGCTGAGTATCTAGATGTGACTTCCCATATGATGATCAGGATCAGAAGAAAGACTACCCTCCGATAAGCTGTACGCATCTCCCATCTCCTCCTTTAACACCTTTTCAATTTCCTCTTTTAAAACAGCCATAATATCTTTTTCAAGTGCAAGTGTTAAATCATTTGGCGTCATCCCATCGCGATACATTTCAGGACGAAATATCTTCTTCAAGCGACCAGGACGTGTACTCATCACAACAATTGTTTCAGATAATAATGCAGCTTCACGAATATTATGTGTAATAAAGACGATTGTTACGTTTGTTTTGCGCCAAATATCAAGTAGTTCTTTATGTAGAACAAGGCGGGTTTGTTCATCTAAGGCAGCAAATGGCTCATCCATTAATAAAACATCGGGTTCCATCACAAGTGCGCGAGCAATTGCCGCACGTTGCTTCATCCCACCCGAGAGCTCATGTGGATGTGCATCAAGATACTTGCTCAGGTGCACTAACTTTAGCATAGCCTCTGCCTTTTCATGGGCTTCTTTTTTTGCTAAGCCCTTTATTCTGAGTCCGTAAGCAACATTGTCTCTAATTGTTAACCAAGGAAATAAACCATCTGATTGAAAGACAACAACACGTTTCGAACTTGGTCCTTTAATTTCCTTCCCTTTAAATAAAAGCTCACCTGATGAAGCTTCTTCAAGACCGGCGATGAGATTAAGCAAAGTAGACTTTCCGCAACCAGAAGGACCTAAAATGCTTAAAAACTCGCCAGATTTAATTTTTAAGTTGATCCCCTCTAGAACACTCAAGGTCTTTTCATCCTGCATTTTAAACGTTTTATTGACATGCTTTAATTCAATCATTTTGGACCTCCCTTCAATTCATACTAAGTTGGTGTGATTAATATGATATACTAGTTTAAAATAAAGTCAACATAAAAAAGAAGTTCCAGTCTTTTTAGACTGGAACTTCGCTTTATTTTAATTTAATCAAATAAGTCACTGGATAAATAACGTTCGCCTGAATCGGGTGCTATACAAACAACTGCCTCACTTGCCTTTAAATTTTTAGCGACGCGTAGGGCAGCGTAAACTGAAGCAGCTCCTGAGGGACCGAGTAATATCCCCTCTTTACTGGCAAGCTCATGAACAAGCTCATAGGCTTCTTCATCCTTGATTTGAATGATTTCATCATAAATTTCTGTATTTAAAATATCCGGAATAAAGCCTGGACTGGTACCAACTAGTTTATGCTTACCTGGTTTTCCGCCTGATAGGACGGGTGAGCCTTCAGGTTCAACGACATGAACTGTTATCGCCTGATTATACTCCTTTAATGCCTCACCTGTTCCTGTCACGGTTCCACCCGTTCCAGCCGTACAAACAAAGGCTGATAATTCAAGTTGATGAGCTTCTAGAGCTTGAATGATTTCAAGTGCTGTCGTCTTTCTGTGTATATCGGGATTTGCTTCATTTTCAAATTGCATGGGAATAAAACTTTTATCAATTTGTTCAGCTAAAGCTTTAGCTTTCTTAATCGAACCCGGCATGCGTTCAGCACTGGGTGTTAAAACAACTTCTGCACCATAAGCCTTCATAATTTTAATCCGCTCTTCTGTTGCATTATCTGGCATAACAAAAATAGCCTTATAGCCACGTGCGGCGGCATTCATTGCAAGACCAATGCCGGTATTTCCTGATGTAGGTTCAATAATTGTTGATCCTGCTTCAATTAAACCTTGTTTTTCTGCTTCAACTAACATGTTATAAGCGGCACGATCTTTGACACTCCCACTCGGATTAAATGATTCTAACTTCACATAAACACTCGCCCCATTTGGATCAGCTACTTTATTTAACCTAACAAGAGGCGTACGTCCAATTAATTCAGCAATATTATTGACAACTAACATAGCTCCACCGTCCTTTATTTGACTAGTATAACTGAAACACACCTTAATTCATACTATTTATATGCGAATAGCCTAACTTATGCTAGATAACAATGTCATACTCTTTTAATTTTCGGTACAAAGTACTCCGAGCAATACCGAGTTGCTTAGCTGCTATTTCAAGTGTGTCGGTTTCACTGATGGCTTCTTTAATCGCTTGTCTTTCAATTTCCTTTAAGCTTTGAGCTGTTCGCTTAGGTGATTTACGTGTGAAGAGGTGAGTGATTTGATGTGATAGATGGGATCTACGGATCACTTCTTCTTCAGCTGAAAGTAAGTAAGCACGCTCTAAGCTATTTTTTAACTCCCGAATATTCCCTGGCCATGGATATTCAATTAGCGTTTGAACGGCTTCATTTGAAAGTGTCTTTTTGATCACTTGATAATCTGAATGAATACGATCAAGTAACTCAAGCGCAAGCAGTGGGATATCTTCACTTCGCTCACGTAAACTCGGTAAATTAATCGTCAAAACATTGATCCGGTAAAATAAGTCCGACCTAAAGGAATTATTATAAACAATTTCCTCTTCAAGATTTCGGTTAGTCGCAGTTATTACCCGGACATCTAAGGGGCGTTCGATATGTTCACCGATTCGGGTGATTGCTTTTCTTTCAAGTGCCCGGAGTAAATAAACCTGTTGCTCAAGCGGCATTTCTCCAATCTCATCTAAAAATAAAGTACCGCCATTTGCACTCTCAAACTTGCCTATTTTACCGCCTATTTGTGCACCTGTAAATGAGCCTTCTGCATAACCAAAAAGTTCACTCATGATTAAATCAGGCGGGAGCGCACCGGTATTAACTGCAATAAAAGGACCTGAAGCTCGACGGCTATTTCGATGAATTTCTTGGGCTATGACTTCTTTTCCTGTTCCTGTTTCACCTAAAATAAGCACATTTGCATCTGACTGACTTGCTATCTTTGCTGTATTTAATTCTTCTTTAAAGGCCTTGTTTCTTGTTTTGATTTGCCCGAAACGTGAAAGTTGATGCTTTTCTATCTGTTGCTTAGGTTTAAAGAGGTATAACTTCTTTTCATCAGAGGGGTAGCTGTATATATGGTAAAGTTTTTTTAATTCTGCCTCTTTTTCCTGTGAAAATAAATCCCTTGCTTTTAGACCTGTTACTTGTTCCGCTTTTTTACTTAAATAAAGAATTTGTTCACCTTGTAAGGCCAGCATAATTTCGCTAGTAATCTTACCCCAAGCATCAAGAATAATTTCATGTGCGACCTGTTTTCTCTCTTTAAAAGGCTTGTTATTTGGTAAAGGTTGAATAGCCACTTCTGAATCCCAAACAATATCAAACTGACCGTTTCGCCTTGCCTTCCCAATTCGAACTGGACGTGAGAGGTGACGTTGATTGGCACTGGACTTTATTTCACCGCAGGCGGTTGTAACAGAAATAGAATCAAAGGAGAGCTCCTTTAACTTAAAATCATTGGTTTTCAACTTATCTA
>JASLIE010000143.1 GCA_030152985.1 Bacillaceae bacterium | reverse complement strand
CTTCTCATGATAAGAAGGGTGAGGAATATCACTAATCTCTTTAAATAAATCCAATAACATATCTCTCATAATAAATCTCCTTTATTCTATTTTAACATAAAAAAAATAACACTGTATTATTATGTAGTGTTATTTTTTCATAGGTTTCCCTATTTCCTCTTCAACCAATCCACCTTCATCTAAGGTTCATCACGCCTTAGACAATATTATTATAGCAAACTATTGAAAAGGTTTCAAGGTATATCTACCCATAAATACTGAGCCCTATTTCCTTCTAGCTTAATCTTTCCTGAATTAGCATCAATAAATGCGCTTTCTCCTTTAGACAGCAATATATCATTCAACTTCAATTCACCTTCCAAACAAACCACAGCAACAAAACTTTCCTCATTAACTACTGATTCAGCATTACCATCTAGTTTGTATTGAACAGTTCTAAAGTAAGGTGATTCTACTAAAAGTTGCCTCTCATAATTATCTGAAATCTCAAGATCACCTTGTGGTTTAAAGTCAGGTATTACTTTTGATAAGTTTGAGACCTCTACTGCTTGATCAATGTGAAGTTCTCTAAAACTTCCATCAGGTTGTTGTCTTTTGAAATCATAAACACGATATGTCACATTAGAATTTTGTTGGATCTCGCAAAGCACGATTCCTTTACCGATCGCATGAATTGTTTGCGCTTCTACATATATCACATCCCCAGGTTTAACTTCAACTTTATTTAAAACATCCAGTACTCGATTTTCTTCTATAGACCTACGAAATTCTTCTTTCGAAATGTCGTCCTTAACTCCATAGTAGATAAATGAACCAGGCTCTGCAGATAATATATACCACATTTCATTTTTACCATACTGATTCTCATGTTTTAAAGCATATTCATCGTCAGGATGAACTTGAATTGATAAAACATCCTTAGCATCTATAAATTTAATTAAAATAGGGAAAAAATCAAATTTCAAAGCATTTGTACCCATAACTTGATCACGGTACGTATCGCAATATTCTTTTAATGTCATATTTGCATATATACCACTGGATATTAGGCTAGGCCCATCTGGATGGGAAGAAACTTCCCAAGACTCAGCAAGAATATCTTTATCCGTTTGTTTGTTATATTGATCAATTAATTTTCTGCCACCCCATAGATAATCCTTGGAACTGGGGTGCAACTTATGTACAGCCATAAATACCCTCCCTAATATGTATTTTCTTTTATAAAATCAACAATCTCTGTTAACGATGCCTCAGCTACAGCCATTGAAGTATCTGAAACGCCATAATATAATTTTATAGAATCCGCCTCTACAACATGTCCCGTTAAAAATACTACATCCCCAAAAAATCCTTCTTTCTCATACCTTACCTCAGGTTCAAAGATTGGAGATTGACTACGATATAAAACTTTACTTGGATCTTCCAAATCTAATATGGCTCCCCCGGTGCTATAGCGATGGTCTGCTGTTGCGCCATGATATAAGACCAACCACCCTTCTTTTGTTTTTATTGGTGGGCTACCAGCACCAATTCTTGCCGATTCAAATCCTGCTTTTGTCTCAAGCAATACTTCATGATGACCAAAGTGCAACAAATCTTTGGACTGAGCGAGCCAAATATTTAGACCAGCAACACTATTTAAACAAGGACGATGTAACATGTAGTAGCGACCATTGATCTTATTTGGGAATAAAACCACATCTTTATTATCAGGTGCGAGAATGGTACCTAAGTAGTCAGAACTTTCAAAATCTTTAGTAACACTTAAACCTACCGTGATACCATTTTTAGCTACTTGAGAATAAGTAATAAAATATTTGTCTTCTATTTGGGTTATACGAGCATCCTCAATACCATAAGCACTATTCGCTTGACTTGGATATATAAATGGTTCGTCATCAACTTTAAAATTAAATCCATCTTTACTACGAGCTAAACGTAAATATGACAGAGATGTTAGCGCTGCAAATCCAGATAGATCCGATTTAACGCGAATCGTTCTTGGATCCTCAAAATTATAGTCTGAAGCATTTCTGGAAAAGGTTAATAGCTTGGCACTATCACTGTCTTCATCATAAACCCATGTCGAAACTTCTGTTTCATTTTGAATAGGTCTTTCCGCAACCCGCAACAACATTAAATATTCACCTTCACAGTATGCCACTCCGGCATTGAACGCTCCGATTACCTCACTATTAGCGTGATATGGTTTCACATCGTTAGGTGTAATAATAGGGTTTTTTTCAAATCGTTTAATCATCATTGTTCTCCTGTTCTATAAACTCAGATGCGAGTTCTTTCAACTTATTAAGCTTATACTCAAGGTTTACCTTTTCTTCATCAAAGACCTGAAAGTAAATCTTCAAGATACTTTCCGTGCCTGATGGACGAATAGAAAACCAGTTAAATTCATCTAAATAAACTTTAATCATGTCAGTTTTAGGGAATGAATCAAAAGACACTCTCTCTTTCCCTACATATTCAACCTGGTTTTTATAATCTTCTATTTTATACGATTTTGTCAAAAGTTCATTAAAATTTAATT